>JBBJOX010000032.1:1925-14084 GCA_037724245.1 Thermomicrobiales bacterium
ATCCCTGTTCGAATTCACCAATGCCGTGCTGCAGCTTCATCCAAGTGGACAGCGGCCCTCGCGGATTGATGACCGTTGCCACTTCGCCATGAAGTTGCAGCAGTTGACAGGCCCAGTCATGGCCAAGGCGCTGGAGGATACGGCCTTCTACCGTTTCAATCGCCTCGTGTCGCTGAATGAGGTCGGAGGCGATCCGGGCAAGTTCGGAACCGGCGTCGATGAGTTTCATCGGCAGAACCGAACTCGACTGAAATCGTGGCCGATGGCGCTGCTCGCCTCGTCGACGCACGATACCAAGCGCAGCGAGGATGTCCGGGCCAGAATCAGCGTGTTGAGCGAAGTTCCGAACGAATGGCGGGCGGCGCTGAATCGCTGGACGCGACTCAATCGCAAGCTGAAAAGCATGATCGACGGAGCACTGGCACCGCATCGGGCAGACGACTATGTGCTTTACCAAACGCTGATTGGCACATGGCCGCTCGAAGGTTTGACGAATGCCAATCGGGATCGATACCAACAGCGAATCAGTGACTACATCGTCAAGGTGGCACGGGAAGCTTCCCGTTTCACTAACTGGGTGAACCCGGACGAAGCATATGAAGCGGCGCTGTCCGGTTTCGTCAGCGGATTGATGGACCCGCGCCGATCTCGCATCTTCATCAAGGACTTCGAGGAATTTCTGGCAACAATTCGCGATGCGGGTCTGGCCAACTCCCTGACGCAGCAGCTGCTGAAACTCACATCGCCCGGTGTTCCCGATATCTATCAAGGGACGGAATTCTGGGATGACAGCCTCGTCGATCCGGACAACCGGCGTGCTGTTGATTTCGATCTGCGTACGACCGGGAAGAAAAGCGATGATGATCTTCTCTCGGGACAGGCCAAGCTGGCTTTGACACGCGCAGTGCTCTCGGCACGGCGTGAACGCCCGGATGTCTTCTCACGTGGTGAGTACATCGCGTTGTCCGCGACCGGACCAGAAGCGGATTCGGTTGTTGCGTTCGCTCGAGCCTTCGAAGGCGATGTGGCGATATCAGTTGGTTCGCGGCTGATTCAACGATCCGGTGACGTCTTTGGGAATACGGAGTTCTGGAAAGCAACCGTCGTCGAGCTGCCAGAACCCCTGTTTTCCAGCGAATCAGACGCTGGAGAGGACACTCCGTTCGGTTCGTCAACACTCGAATTGACGAGACTCTTTGAGAAAGCGCCGATTGCGTTTCTGAAATCATGGAAGGGGACGACATGACACATTCCCGGTCGAAACCGTTGCTCGGCGCCAACGTTACTGCCGCGGGTGTGCAGTTTGGTGTCTGGGCACCAAACGCGAAAACGATCTCGTTGATCCTCGATGGTGATCGTGCACTGGAGATGTCGCGTTTGGACGATGGCGTCTTCTCGCTGAACGTCGCCGATGCTGCAGCGGGCTCCCGATATGCTTATCTGGTCGACGACGCTGGTCCATTTCCGGATCCAAGGTCTCGCTTTCAACCAGATGGCGTGCACGGATCCTCGGAGGTAATCGACCCTGACCCGTTCGTCTGGAGCGACAGTGCCTGGTCCGGAATTTCTGGAGATGGCCTGGTCATCTACGAACTGCATATCGGAACGATGACGCCTGAGGGGACGTTTCTCGGTCTCATCGAGCATCTTCCCTATCTGGCCGATCTTGGAATCACTGCGATCGAAATCCTGCCCGTTGCCGAGTGCACCGGGCGCTGGAACTGGGGTTACGACGGAGTCGGCCTGTATGCAACGTCGCGCAACTACGGGCGTCCCGATGAACTCCGGGTGCTTGTCGACGCGGCGCACGCGAACGGGATAGGCGTAATTCTCGATGTGGTTTACAACCACCTGGGCCCCGACGGTAATTACCTCGGCGTCTACTCCAACCAGTATTCGAGCGAAAAGCACGTCAATTCCTGGGGTGCCGGGCTGAATTGGGATGGACCAGGCAGTGAATTCGTTCGTCAGTTTGCGATCGACAACGCGATTCAATGGATCGCTGAGTATCACATCGATGGTCTGCGACTCGATGCGACGCACGCGATCGTCGACGATAGCCCGGTTCACCTGGTGCAGGCACTGACTGCGGCGGCGCGAGCTGCCGCCGGTGATCGCCAGATCTTCATCGTGGCCGAGGACGAGCGTCGCGATATCGTCCGGGTGCGTTCTGAGTCGCGAGATGGTGAGGGACTGGATGCGGTCTGGGCCGACGATTTCCATCACGAGGTACGTGTTCTTCTGACCAACGCCCAGGAAAATTACTACAGTGCCTACAGTGGGACGACGAGTGCGATCGCCACCGCGATCAATGATGGTTTTGGTGATGGGGGGTTTGAGCGGGGAACACCGCCGACTCCGACCGATTCAGCCTCGAACTTCGTGTTCTGCATCCAGAATCACGATCAGATCGGGAACCGTCCGTTTGGCGAGCGATTGCATCACGATATCAGCGAGGATCGCTACGCGGTCGCATCGACGTTGCTGCTTTTCGCTCCAGAAACGCCGCTGCTGTTCATGGGGCAGGAATTCGCCGCATCGACTCCGTTCCTCTATTTCACTGATCATCCCGAGGAACTGGGGCGTCTGGTAACACAGGGGCGCCGCAAGGAGTTTTCCGGCTTCCGCTTGTTCGATGATCCAGAACTCCGGGAGACGATTCCCGATCCTCAGGGAGAATCGACATTCACCTCGTCGATTCTCAATCTGGATGAGCGGGAACAGAATTTCCGAATTCTGGAGCTCTACCGTGACCTGATTCGGCTGCGAAGCATCGACGTCGTGCTTTCAGCTAACGATCGGCAGACCACGAAGGCAAGCTGGTTGACGGCTCAGGTCGTGGCGGTCCATCGCTGGCGGGGCGATGCCCACCGTCTGCTGATTGCCAATTTTGGCGGAGCTGTGAGCCTGACGATGCCGGACGACCTTGCAACAGTTGGCAGATGGGATTCAATGTTTGCGACATCACCGGTCACCCCGGTACTGTCAGACTCGAACATCGAAATGCCTCCGCGAAGTGCTGCGATTCTGCAATCCAACTGAGTGATCGAAACGACAAAGGGCGGCACAAGTGTGCCGCCCTTCGCTATTGAACGTAGTGTGATTTCAGAATCAGTCGGCAGCGGCGACCCTGGATGCTTCAGCTTCCTGGATTGCCGACCAGACTCGCTGCGGAGTAGCCGGAATATCGAGGTGAGTGATGCCCCATGGTTCGAGTGCGTCGATGACGGCGTTGGCCGTCGCCGGGGTGGCACCGATGGTGGCCGCTTCACCGATTCCCTTCGAACCAAGTGGGTTCAGGTACGTGGCGGTTTCGGTGTGGTGAGACTCGAACTCCGGGAAATGCCAGGCGCGCGGCATCGTGTAGTCGTTCAGGGTTCCTGTGATCAGTTCGCCTGATTCGTCATACTGCATTTCCTCGAGCAGTGCCTGACCAATGCCCTGGGCGAGACCGCCGTGGACCTGGCCGGTAACGAGCAATGGACTGATGATTGGTCCGCAATCGTCCACGCTAACGTAACGAATGAATTGGACTTCTCCTGTTTCCGGAATCACTTCGACGACAGCGATGTGGGCTCCGAACGGGAATGTCGCATCGGCTGGCCGAAAGAAATCGGTGGTGTCGAGGCCGGCATCGAAATCGGCTGGCAGCGATCCGCCATACGCCTGCTCGGCAATATCGGCGAGAGTTAGGCCACCGGCAGGGACACCCTTCACCTGGTATTTGCCATCGACGAGTTCGATATCCTCAGTCGCTGCTTCCAGCAGGTGCGCAGCAATCCGTTTCGCCTTGTCCTGAATCTTGTTCAGGGAGAGGACCAGCGCAGCACCGCCGACTGCCAGTCCGCGGCTCCCCATCGTGCCATTGCCCTGGGGCGTGTTGCCGGTGTCGCCGTGATTGACGACAACACCCTCGAAGTCCGCACCGACGTAGTCGGCTGCCAGTTGGGCGAAGGTTGTTTCCTGTCCCTGACCGTGCGGTGAAATACCGGTGAAAATGGTGACATCACCACTTGGTTCGACGCGGACGGTGGAACTTTCCCACGGACCGAAACCGCAGATTTCGACGTACGTCGCAAGGCCGATTCCGATATAGCGTCCCTGCTTGCGAAGATCTGCCTGTTCCTTGCGGAGTTCGGCGTAGCCAGCGATCTCAATCGCCTTGTCCAGCGATTTGTCGTACTCGCCGGTATCGTACTGTGGACCGGCCAACGTGTTGAACGGAAATTGCTCGGGTCGGATGAAGTTGACGCGGCGAACCTCCACTGGATCAATCCCGGTCTCATCGGCAATAAGATCGGCAACCCGCTCGATGTAGTAGGCAGCTTCTGGTCGCCCCGCTCCACGGTAGGCGCCGTTGCTGGCAGTATTGGTGTAGACACCGATGACGTTGTAGTCGAGTGCCGGAATGTCGTAGCAACCGGTCGCCATCATCCATGTCGAGCCACCGAGGCCAAGTCCGTTTGGCAAGGCACCCTGATCGACGATGACCGTGGCCCGAAAGGCAAGGATCTTCCCGGTTTTATCGGCAGCAGCTTCGACATCGGCCCATTGATTGCGGCCGTGATTGCTGGAGAGCATGTTCTCCGAGCGGGTTTCCTGCCACTTGACGGGTCGCTTCAGGTTATAGGCGAGGGCGGAGATCAGAAAATCTTCCCAGTAGGCACCGATCTTCTGGCCAAAACCGCCACCCACTTCAGGAGCGATACAGCGAACCTGGTTCTGGCTTAATCCGAGATTGCTGGCGATCGAGTTGCGATTCCAGTGGGGTGCCTGGGTGGATGTCCAGACGGTCAGACCACGGGTCATCTGATCCGGAGCGGCCGCCACAGCGCGCGGCTCCATCGGCACGGCATTCAGGCGGTTGCTCCGAATGCGGGCCTTGATCTTGAACTCAGCGCTGGCAAATGCAGCATCGACGTCCTCACCGCGTGGTCCACCATGGCGCACGGCAATGTTGTTTGGAACGTTGTCGTACAGCTGCGGTGCGCCATCTTCCATGGCGGCGAAAGGATCGACAATTGCGTCCAGTGGCTCAATGTCGACATCGACGAGTTCGCTGGCATCGATCGCCTGGGAAATGGTTTCGGCGACGACAACGGCCACTGGATCGCCAATGAAGCGAACCTTTTCGCGTGCGAGTGGGTAAATCGGGGGAACCGGAATCTTGTCGGTATCACCACCAGATGGATCGTCCGGGGATGTTTCGCCTTTTGATTCGGTTTCGAATTCCTTCATCAGGGATGGAAGATCGTCACCGGTGATGACCTTGATCACACCCGGGGCGGCCTTGGCGGCCTCGGTATCGATGCCTTTGATGATGCCGTGGGCGTAGGAACTTCGGACGACAATGGCGTGCAACATGCCCGGGAGTTTCAGATCATCCACGTAGGTCGAGGAACCTGTGATCAAACGCGGATCTTCCTTGCGGCGAACGCGGGCGCCGACCATTTTGCTCATAACCATCGTGTCAGAATCTCCCGTGGTGTCAGGGTTGGGATCGAATCCGGACGAGCGCCCGGTGATCGTCGTTCAGGACAGGCTGTGACCGTAATCTTCCTGTTCCGGGCGGTATCCGTCAACGTCTCGATGTTCCGTGCATGAAAACCGCCGCAACTCCAGTCTGGAGTGAGCGGCGGTTGAGACGGAGCAGTGATCGGCTGTGTCAGCTGTTCTGGTCGGATCCCAGGCGGCTGGTGGGCGTTTTGGTTATCCCGGCGCCGCTGATTGGTACACCTGACTCGTCGTTGATCGTCAGCCACCCGCGCCGAAGTGCGGTCACGACGGCCTGGGTCCGATCATTGACGGCCAGCTTCCGGAGAATCGACGTCACGTGATTCTTGACGGTCTGGGCACTGATCCCGAGGGCGTAGCCAATTTCGGCATTAGTCATACCGTCGCTGACCTTTTTGAGAATCTCGAGTTCCCGATCGGTCAGTGGCATGAACTCGGCGCCGAGGTTTGGTTCGCCAACAGTATTGGATCGGAACTGATCGAGCACGCGGGCAGCAACGTACGGCTTCTGCAGCAACTGCTCGTTGATGACGTATTCACCACGCGACGCCCGTTCGATCAGGCTGAACAGGGTTTCTTCGCTGATGTCACGGCCACAGTAGGCCGCTGCACTGGCCCGGATCGCCCCGAAAAGTTCGTCGTCGTTCTCGACAGCAGCAATAACAATGACGGCGACGGCGGGAAATCTTCGCCGCATTTCGCGTGACAGGATGAGCCCGGGAGCGTCTGTGAGTGTAGTTCCGACCAGCGCAACATCCGGTGACATCTCATCGGCGAGCTTATAGGCGTCTTCGACAGTCTCGACTGTCCCGACCACTTCGAATGTGTCAACGGTCTTCAGCGACGCTTCGATACCACGTCGATACAGTGCTTCGCGTTCCGCAATCAATATGCGAATTTTTTGACTCATGTTCGGACTTTCCCTTAGTCACACGCCAGAGATATGCAAGGACCCGAATCCACATCCGTGAAAGCAACGTAATTTCAAAGATCGGCGGTACTGGTACGGCTTACAGGCCGCCATTTATGGAAGACAGGATTCCCATGACCATGCCAAAAGTATACATCCGAATGGCAGATCAAAAGTCGCACATCTACGTATACACACGTGTTGATTGTTATGCCCATACGTTCGATCAGGCGTCCAGTTCAAAATTGCGGCTGGTTCCTGCACACTTGTAGTGTCGAATAGATAACCGTTCACTCACCGTAACGCCCGCCTCCATGTAACCCAGCAATCCGGTAGTTGCATCGTTTCGAATTCGAGGTCGAGGTCAATGCGCCGTGGCGTGCGTTCCAAGACCCGCCGGACCGGAGCGTGACCGGACGATGCCGGTGATGGCGATCAGTGTCAGCACGTAGGGAAGGGCAAGCAACAAATCCGATGAGATCGGGAAGTTCGGTGTTGCCTGGGCTTGAATCTGAACTGCCTGCGATGATCCGAAAAGCAACGTCGCGATCATCGCTCCAACCGGCGACCAGCCACCAAAGATCACCGCAGCCAGGGCGATGAAGCCACGACCCTGGGTCATGTCCATAGTGAATCGACCCAGATCGCCGATCGTCAGAAACGCGCCACCGAGTCCGGCCAGTAATCCACTGGTCAGGACAGCCGCGTACCGATAGCGAGTGACGTTGATGCCAACGCTTTCGGCTGCCTGCGGATGCTCCCCTGCGGCCTGAATATGCAGCCCCTGTTTTGTCCGAAAAAGCACAAACCAGATCGTTGGCACGAGCAGGAAGGCCAAGGGCAGGAGGATGTTGATTCCCCCGGCAATGTTGGGAAGTTTCTCGACGGAATCACTGGTTCCGGCACGAGCCCAGATGCGTTGAATCAGAAACGCCGTCAATCCGCCACCGATCAGATTGACCGCTGTGCCCGCCACAATCTGGTTGCCGCGAAAGGTGATGCACCAGATCGCGTGAATCAGTGCCAGTGAACAGGATGCGACGAGTCCGATCAGCAAGCCTATCCATGGGCTCCCTGTCCACTGCGTACCTGCGACTGCAAAGAACGCTCCGGCCAGCATCATCCCCTCGAGCGCAATGTTGATGATTCCGGCACGTTCGCAAACGAGTCCACCAAGTGCTGCAAAGAGCAGTGGCGTGGCCATGCGCAGAACGGCTTTCAACAGGTCGAGGGTAAAGAAATCGCTCATCGAATCATCCTTGGATCAGATCGCCACCGAGGGTCTGGTCGTGTTGGTGTCAGGATCGGAGTCATCGTCGCTGGAACGATCTGGCCCAACTGCCGAAGGTGGAGGAGCTACGAACTTGCGAATGCCCGGAATCCGGCCGGCCACCTCGAATGCGGCGACAGCGAGAATGATCAGGCCCTGGAGCACGCTGACAATTTCCTTGGACACACCGGCCGATTGCATTCCGGGTGCGCCGGCGCTCAGGGCTCCGAAGAGCAGTCCGGAAAAGATGATGGCAATGGGATGATTGCGACCAACCAGGCCGACTGCAATCGCAGTGAACCCGTAGCCGGTTGGTGTGCCGTACATGCGACCGTGGAGCCCCATCGCCTCACCGGCGCCAGCCAGGCCAGCGACCGCACCCGAAAGCAACATGGCGATGATGATCGTTTTCTTCCAGCTGATTCCACCGTAGGCAGCGGCACCGCTGGATAACCCGACAGTTCGAATCTTGTACCCAAGCGTGGTTCGGGCGAACACGTACCAGAGAACGATGGCGGCAATGATCGCAATGACGAACCCGAAGTGAAGGCGCGTCCCGTCGAAGACGATCGGCAGCCGCGCTTCCGGTTGGGCGCGTTCCGTCCCGTTACTCTGGGTGGCGACGGGTAACCAGCCCGAGGATTTCTGAATCAGGTAGTTGAGCAGGCGAAAGCAGAGGTAGTTGAGCATGATCGTGGTGATGACTTCGTGCGCGCCACGGGTGGCTCGGAGGAATCCCGGTATGAAGCCATAGATGCCGCCAGCGACCAGTGCAGCCAGTAAGCCAAGCGGGATGTGCACGAATGCAGGCAGTCCGAGATCGAGCGCAGCCACCAGGCCAGCGGCGAAACCACCAATCATCAATTGACCTTCGACACCGACGTTGAACATGCCAGCGCGGAAGGCGACCGAAAAGGCAAGCCCACCCAGAATCAGCGGTGCCGCGTAGATCCCGGTTTCGCCAATCGCCCGGCGGCCGTTGAACGCGCGATCAAACAGCGCCCGGTAGGCCTCCCACGGATCACTGCCGGTGATGGCAATCAATAGCCCGCCGACAAACAAGGCAGCGACGACAGCAGCGATCGGCCCCAGTCCGGTGACGAGGCAATTTCTAGCTCGCGATGGCGTGCTGCTCATCGGCGACGCGACCTCCCATGGCGAGTCCAAGTTCCGTTCGCGTAAATGCTCCGCTCATGAATTCAGCAATGATGCGTCCCTGGAACATGACGACGATTCGGTCACTGAGGTCAGTCAATTCGTCCAGATCGAACGAAATCAGTAGCACGCCCTTGCCGCTGTCCCGTGCCTCAACGAGTTGACGATGCACGAACTCGATCGCACCAACATCCAGTCCACGAGTTGGTTGAATGGCGAGCAATACATCGGGATTGCGAAACAGTTCGCGGGCAATGATCAGCTTCTGCTGATTGCCACCGGAGAGGTTTCTGGCATGCACGTCGGCCCCTGGTGCCCGTACATCGAATCGCTGCATCAGATTGCGCGTAATTTCGCGAACACGCCGTCCGTTGATGATGAATCGCTTGACGAAGGGTTGTCGCTCGGTGTTCCCAAGCAGCGTGTTTTCCCAAAGCGGGAAATCGAGTACGAGACCTCGACCATGGCGATCTTCCGGGATGTAGGAAAGTCCGCGTGATCGTCGGTCATTGGGGCCGAGATTGGTCACATCGGTATCACCGAGATGGCAGGTACCAGTTAGAGCAGGTCGCAATCCCGATAGGACTTCGACGAGTTCGGACTGTCCGTTGCCCTCGACGCCACAGACG
Source organism: Thermomicrobiales bacterium (assembly GCA_037724245.1). Classification (GTDB taxonomy): domain Bacteria; phylum Chloroflexota; class Chloroflexia; order Thermomicrobiales; family UBA6265; genus JBBJOX01. The sequence goes on from JBBJOX010000032.1 coordinate 11,404, forward strand.
CCGACAATTTCGCCGCGTCGAACCTGGAGGGACGCGACATCGAGAGAAGTCTGCCCGTGAGCGCCGACACACGTGACATCGCGCAGTGAAAGGATAGGTTCACCCGGCGTCGCTTCCGGTCGGTCGACCCGCAACAGCACTTCGCGACCGACCATCAGCTCGGCCAGATCTGCCGACGTAGTCTCGCTGGTGACGCGAGTTCCGACGGTCTTGCCTCGGCGAATGACAGTCACGCGATCACTGATCGCCGCGACCTCACGCAATTTGTGCGTAATGAAGATGATCGTCCCTCCATCGTCGCGGAATCGATGAAGAATCTTGTAGAGCTCGTCGACTTCCTGCGGTGTCAAGAGTGCGGTGGGTTCATCAAGGATCAGCACACTGCACTTTTGATACAAGGCACGGAGAATTTCGACGCGTTGCTGAAGTCCGATCGGAAGATCACCGATCATTGCGTCCGGTTCGACATCGAGCCCGAATGCCTTCGCGATTTCGCCAACGTGGGCCGAGGCGGCTGTCCGGTCGAGCACGATGTTTTTGCCTTCGGATCCGAGAATGACATTTTCGGCGACCGTGAAGCGCGGAATCAGCATGAAGTGCTGGTGCACCATGCCGAGCCCGGCTTCGACGGCCTGGCGCGCTCCCGAGAAATGAACCGGCTGTTCATTCACCAGAATCTCGCCCTCATCCGGCGCGTAAATGCCAAACAGCACATTCATCAGCGTTGATTTACCGGCCCCGTTCTCACCGAGCAGGGCGTGAATCTCACCACGCCGAACATCGAGATCGATGCCGTCGTTGGCAATGACACCCGGGAATCGCTTGACGATTCCGTGCATCTGAATGGCCATGGCGGATTGGGTGGCTGGTGCCGGAACTGAGGACATTGGAACTCATCGGCTGACCGCTCCGGTCGACATCGAACTGTCGACCGGAGCGGCGACTACGCGGCGTAACCAGGGGTTCAGGAAGCTGGGGAAGCCATTGGCGATGCAACTGGCGAAGCTGAACCGAGATCGGCCGGTGCAACCGGAACGAACGCGACGAGATCGGCATCTTCACCCGGTGCCACAATTGTGCCATCGGCGAGGGCCGCCTTGTACAGGGCAACGGTATCGAGAATGTCCTGGGAAATGACCGCGGCTGGCGAGATCAGATCGACGCCGTCCTCGACAATGCCAAGGTTGAGCACGCCACCAGCGAACGAGCCGTCAACCACTGAGGCGACGGCATTGAGTACCGCGACATCGATTTTCTTGGCAACAGTCGCAAGCTGGTTGTCTGGTCCGAGATGAGCCTGATCGGCATCGGCCGCGATGACCCAGAAGCCCGCGCCCTTCTCGACTGCAGCATCGAACGATCCCGTTCCGGTCGCACCGGCAATCGGGAAGACAATGTCCGCACCCTGGTTGTACTGGGCGAGACTGAGTTCCTTGCCGAGGACAGGATCGCCGAAGGAATCGGCATAGCTGATGATGACCTGGGCATCCGGGTTGACCGAACGCACGCCGGCGACGAATCCGTTCTCATAACGATAGACCGGCGGAATGCGGATACCACCGAGAATGCCAACGACGTTGCTGGTAGTGAAGAGACCGGCAACGACGCCACCGAGGAATCCGCCTTCGTTCTCCTTGAAGAGCACGGAGGAGACGTTGTCCGCCTCGGCCACAGCATCGATCAGCATGATGGAGGCATCCGGAAACTGCGGTGCAATTTCAACCACGGCGTCCGTCAGCAGGAAGCCGGTGGCGATCACGAGCTGGCTGCCTTCAGCAGCCTCGGCCAGGTTCGGACTGTAATCTGCCTCGGCCGCGCTCTCGATGACGCCGAAGGTGACTCCGAATTGGGCGACAGCATCCTGCCCACCTTTTTCGGTGATGTCATTGAAGCTCTGGTCTCCGAGACCAGCGGTATCGGTGACCATTGTGACAACGATGCCGGCGCCATCCTGGGCTGCCGCCAGATTTACACCCTTACCGACCATCGCCAAACCGGCGGCAGCGGCAGTGGTTGCGACCAGTGTGCGGCGAGATACGAGACGATCGCTCAACGATTCCATGCTCATTGCCTGCTACTCCATTTGTCCGACAAGACCTGAAGTTCTACCCGGACATCATTGCGCTCAGTTGGACCCTTGATTGCTCCCGGATGGGATGTACCTAAATGTAACAAGAACGAAGCCTCCCTGACGAATCTCCAGCGCCAACTCAAGGCGCAAGCGTCTATCCTTCCACTGCATCAGTGGTTGCGCAGACTGTGCAATTGAGCCTGTACGAGGCCTATCGATTTGGAAAAGAGTTCATGTCCGATCCTTCTTCTGCCGGGAATCTCCTCGACCTTCTGACCACTGCGGAGAGTCAGCCGACCAGTGACGCATCGGGGTCGACGCTGACACCGTGGCGGGCGACCTGGAGTGTGCTGGCCGTCCACTCGATGGAGCTCGAACAACAGGGTGTGATCGACGAAGCCGGGCTGGCAACGATTGCCCGGGCACTGGATTCGGTGTATCTCCACGATGCCAAACCAGGAATTCCCTTGCCAGCTCATCTCGCCAATCTGGAGCAGCGCATCGACGCCATGCTCCCAGCGGAGTTTTCCGGTGTCGCGACGCTGGGGTTGGCGCGGGAGGATTGCCAGGCAACCGCCGTGCGACTGCTCTGGCTCGATGCCTCTGATCG
>JBBJOX010000032.1:14094-15066 GCA_037724245.1 Thermomicrobiales bacterium
AGGAATCGAACGATTTCGAGCCGAATTGGTCGCGATGGCCGAGTCCCATTCGATGACGTTGATGCCGGCGATGATCGCGGGCCGACCAGCCCAACCAACGATGATGGGGCACTTTCTTGGCGGTGTCGTTTCTCCGTTGAGGTCGGCGGCAAGACGATTCGAGCTTGCCCGAAAGGATCTGGCGCGGAGTCCACTCGGTTCCGGATTGATGTCGGGTGAAATGATTGCCGTCGATCGCGAACGCGCCGCGAAGGTCCTTGGGTTTTCGGACGTGGCTGCCAATACGTTCGATGCTGTCGCCAATGTAGAAGACTTCGTGGCGGTTCTGGAGGCATTCGCATCTGGTCTTGCACCGGTTGCCAGAATGCTCCGGGAATTCGCCTCCTGGATTCGGACGAGTCCGAACAGTCTCGTGCTGACCGACGATTGGGAGATTCGCCCGGAGCCGACGGTACCTTCCCTGCGCCTGGGGCAGCCGCTGCTGAAACTAATCGACCGCATGGAGGAAGTTCAGCGACAGCTTGCCCTGGCCGTTGTTCGACTTCGATCCGCCGATTACGCACCGCTCGGTCATCTGCAGTCGGTACTGGCGGAGTATTCAGCAACGCTGATCATGGACGTCGCTGCGGTTCTGGCAGAAGTGACAACCTTCATCGCCGACGGGATGTTGATCAATCGGGCCTATCTCGGGAACCGGGCGGGTCGTGGGTATACGACAGCCGGCGATCTGGCGTCATACCTGATGACGGAAGAACAGCTTCCTCCATCAGCAGCGCGGGGGATTGCATCTATCGTCGCCGGTAAACTGTCCGAGCAATCGCTCGAAACCAATGCTGTAACGCAGGAGATGATCGACTCTGCAGCGCTGATGCTGATCGGTCGAGAGATCAAGGTCGAAATCGAAACCCTCGGCCGCTACCTGGCGCCGCGCCGATTCATCGAACGGCGTCAGGTAACAGGGTCGGCGGCCGG
>JBBJOX010000033.1:0-11115 GCA_037724245.1 Thermomicrobiales bacterium
CCAGACCTGAATCTCACTGATCGAACCAACCACACTGTCAAGATTCGGATTGTCGAAATAGAACTTGATCCAGCGCACCACAACCGGATCGGGCACCCCCACACCATAGAATGTTCGTGTCTGCCCGGGATTGCCGAATTTCCCCAGCGTTCGCGATTGATAGGAGCTGTTTATGCCCCGCACCGTGAACTGATCGGCATATCCGTTGAACGCCGTCATCCACTTCACACCGGAAATATCGACGTTTTTACCAAGATCCAGAGTCAGAATCACCTGACCGCTCGGAGTCGTCCCACTGGTCCAGTTGGACTCCGTGTTGCCGTCCCATGTTTTCGCCGATGCCGCAGAGTTCATCGTGGCCGAGCTCGAGGCAATCGGCACATTGGATCCGGCGAACGACGGAGTCATCTGTCCCGGCGGATTCGTCACTGAAGTGGCGGACCCGAGAAACAGCATCCTGGTGGGAGAACCGCTGGGCGCCGAACAGGCACAGCCGTCCGCCGTATTCATCGGAACCGACGCCGAACCCAGCAACCACGAACGAGCCGACGAAGCACTGGCTCCGGTTTTCGACATGTAGAGCGCAGCAGCCCCCGCCACCAATGGCGAGGACATACTTGTTCCCGTCAAATTTGCATACGAACCATTGGGGTAGGTCGAGTAAATACCCGTACCCGGCGCAGAAAAATCGACCACACCACCGTAATTACTGGAGCTAGCGTAGCTATCGCCACCTGGAGCCCCGGACGGATTGCCATCGGCGATATTGCCGACCGTGACGACTTCAGGATATTTTGCTGGAACGGTATTGGCAGCATCTCCGCCATCGTTTCCGGCGGCCACGACCACCAGAATGCCTGCATTGGTGGCCTCGCATACGGCGGCATGCAGCAGATCCGCAGCCGGATTCGCGCACGACGACGTTCCTGTCCGGCTACCCGCGAGGCTCATATTGATGACTTCGATGCTTCCCTGATCGATCGAATACTCAATTCCGCGAATGATCGCCGACAGTGAACCGGTTCGTTGAGCATTGAGCACCTTGACGTTCCAGAGTTTTGCCCCTGGAGCGGTCCCGACGACACCGATCGTGTTGTCCCGGGCACCCGCGATTCCTGCCACGTGCGTACCATGCCCACCGAGATCCTCAACAGTCGAGTCCGTGGAGAAATTCACCTGATTGACCACCGTCAGATCAGGATGAGCGGCATCGATCCCGGTATCGAGAATGGCAATATCGACATTGGCAGGATTGTTGACCCCATCGATCTGCGCGTACGCTTCGATATCGATACGGGGTACTGCAGTCGAAGGAGTCTGCGCCGTTGCGTAGAACGTCGTGTCTTCAACAATGAAGTCGACATTCCGGTTCGACGCCAGACGGCTGATCTCGGTTTGCGTTGCCGTCGTCGCGAAGCCCTCGAACACTGTATCGAATTCGAGATCGACATCAACCCCGATCGTGTCCGCTACCGCATCCGTCGGCGCCGTTCAGCACCACGATCACCGGGCCGGCCGGAGGCAAAACCTCACCGGTCTGGTTCAGTGCCGGAGCCACCGCCAGCGATATCCCCGGCGTGCCAAGGACCAATCCACAACACATGGCAACAATGAACGGCAACACACCTGAACGCATGACCCGTCTGAAATCCTGACCCACGATCCGATTCTCCCGATACGCACGAGTGTCCCGACGATGCCGAAGCCTGGCCGCGCTGGACAAGTCCAGGCCCGAGGCATGAGGTTCGTTCCCCTCTATCCTAGCCTGTCCGTACAAACGCGTCTTTTTGCAGAAAACCAGTCGTGACGCAAAAGGCGCAGATTTCGGCTACTGCAAACGACCCCGTGCCAGCGTCGGGAACACCGCGACCACCCGGCCATTGCGAATCGCAATGTGCTGCTCGTGCAAATGCACCGCCTGATCGCTGTATCCCACATTCAACCGCCAGTGATCACCGATACGCGGACCTGCAGCACCCGGTCGCAGCGTCGCGATGCCGTGTTCCGCCGAAAGTGACAACCCGGTCACGTCGTCACAATTGGCAACTTCCGGAAACTCGGCGCTCGGATCGATCGTCTTCCGCCCGGCATCGAAGATCACCCGATCCGCAGTTGGTCGGCTCGTCACCGTCACCAGAATACTCAGTGCCGGTTCAACCGGAACCTGCAATTTCCGGTACATCACATCACCGAACACACCACCACCAGCCTGGACCTCGGTGATGCCACCCAGATCACTCGTCACCAGAAATGTTCCGGTGCCGCCGCACGAGGCAATCGATACCGGAATGCTGGCCTCCCGAACCGCGGCGATGGTTTCCGTGAAGCGACTGATCGAGGTCCGGATCTCGCTCGCCCGCGCCCCGTGATCGGCGATCCCGACAGCATGCCCTTCCCACGTCATCAGCCCTTCGAATCGGACATTCGGCAACTCCAGAAGACTCCTGGCCAGTTCGATCGTGGTGGCACCGGGGGCAACTCCGGCCCGGTTCATCCCGCAGTTGACCTCGATCACCAGGCCAGGTTTCGATCCTAACTCTGCCGCCGCCCGATCGATCGCCACTGCCTGATCGATGTGATCGACCGCCACCTTGATCTCCGATTCCAGAGCCAGCGCGGCCAGGCGCCGTGTCTTGATCGGCCCCACGATCTGATTCGCCACCAGAATGTCGCGAATACCGGATGCGACATAGACCTCGGCCTCGCTCAATTTGGCGCAGGTGATGCCGATCGCACCGGCGGCCAGCTCCCGGTGCGCAATCGCCGGTGATTTGTGCGCCTTGGCGTGCGGTCGCCAGTTCACCCTCCGCTCGCGCAGATGTCCCGCCATATACGCGATATTGCGGTCCAGCACATCGAGATCGAGCAGTAGGGCCGGAGTATCGAGATCGTCAATCGATTGCCCAATAAGAAGATTCATCCGTCTGCCCTGTCTGCTGCAATCAACCACGTGTCAGTCCTGTTCGCAGCGCATTGTACGGGCGAACACAGAAAACCGGCACCCGAAGGCACCGGTTCTCCTGCATTGAATCGAGTTTGGGAAATGCTAGCCGGAGGTCACATCCCGACGCCGGAAGACAACATAGGAGATCACAACGAAGATCACCGTGTAGACCAGCATCGTTATCCCGGCCTGCCAGACTTCGCTGTTCGTGACCCCGTCGTCGTAGCCCTTCATCATCAGTTGCTGCGAACCCCAGGCGAGACCGAACTTCTGGATCGTATCGAACACATCGCTCAGTGCCGCAAGCAAACCGAAGATCGCCGGCTCGAGGAATCCGATACCGATACTGACCGCAATTCCGGCCGCAATCGAGCGCGTTACCAGCGCCAGCATGAACGCCAACGCGGCCGTCGGCAGCATTGTCAGGAGAATTCGCCCGGTTGCGAACACTATGCCGCGGAAGATCTCGACACTCCCACCCGGACTCTCACCGGAAATCATCGATGCCACCGAAGAGAACAGCGTCGGCGTAACGCCAACCAGAATCACCGTCAGTACAACCGTGTAGATCAGCAGCGTCAACCACTTCGCAGTCAAGAGGGACGAGCGACTGGTCGCACGAGCCAGCAATGGCCGAATCGTGTTCCAGCTGTACTCGGAACCGATCAATCCCGCTGCCAGAATCGACAACAGAATCGAGGCGAAGAGTAACGAGATCGACATCCCGTTTTCCTGCACATTGGTAAGCAGCAAGCCGTCCTGAACATCCAGCTTTTCCTCACCGGACAACGCAAAGTAGGCGATCAGGAAAGCACCATAGAAGAGCGCTGTAAGAATGATTCCGATCAGAATCAGCATCCACGATTGGGATCGTTTTCGCAGTCGAAACAACTCACTGCGCAAGAGGTTCATCATCCTAATATCTCCACGTTCGAATGCACGTTATGGTGCCAGGCAGCCAATCAGGCCGCCGGCTCCTCGTCGGTCAGTTCCAGGAAAAGATCTTCCAGCGAACTATGCTTTGGCGAAATCGCCGAGGCATACAAACCGATATCTACAAGCGATCGATTGATCGCCGATCCGAGCTCCTCCGGCCCGACCGCGATCAGCCGACCACGCTCGTTCGTCACCTGCTCAACACCCGGCACGGCACGAATCGCCCGCATCGCAGCATCGAGATCGGAGCCCGGTAGCATCACCTCGATGTATCCACCCCGCCGCACCAGATCGTCGACATTACCTTCGGTAATCAACTGACCCTTGCGCACGATCGCGACCCGATCACTGACCTGTTCCACTTCGTGCAGCATGTGGCTGGCCAGCAAAATGCTGTGCCCTTCCTCGGCCAGACGTGGAATGATCGAGCGGATCTCCCGCTGACCAGCCGGATCGAGCCCATTCGTCGGCTCGTCCAGAATCACCAGCGCCGGATCGGTCAGCAAGGTCGAGGCGATACCCAGACGTTGCTTCATACCGAGCGAGTAATTCTTGAACTTGTCACCCGCCCGCTCGTTGAGACTGACCAGTTTCAGGAGTTCCTCGATCTTGGAATCGGAAACTCCACCAACAGCCAGCGCGTGCGCCTTCAGATTGTCCCGTCCACTCATGAATGGATAGAACGCCGGATTCTCGATAATCGCCCCAATATGCTCAGGTACAAGCGACTGGTTCCCCACCAGCTCCTGCCCCATGATCCGGACCGACCCTTCATCCGCACTGATCAGCCCGAGGATCATGCCAACGGTCGTGCTCTTGCCGGCACCGTTCGGACCGAGAAATCCGAGAACTTCTCCCGCCTGAACGTTGAAGCTCAACTGATTGACAGCCACGAACTGCTTGAATCGTTTCGTCAGACCGATCGCTTCCAGCACCATCGTGCTGCTCTTCGCCGATCGGGTTCCAAGCCCGGATATGCCCGGAACCTGTCCATTCTCCTGGGCAGTAGTGCCCTTCGATGTCACTGCAGTTTGTCCCACTCGTTACTCCGTTCAAACACGTATTTCGGATTGGCGAACCCGCTGGCTCACCAACGCCACGATCAAATCCTAAGAGGCCAAGGTGCCAAGGGTTCGGCCAACGTATGACATTTCTGTCACAAACCCGACCTTCCGGAAACGCGACGCGACGGACGTGTCTCTCCAGACATCACCGACGCGCCAACACCCGAACCCTACCGGGATACCTCGGCCGATCCAGAGCTGAACACCGAACGCAACTTCGGTTTTTGCCCGTACATCAGCACACCAACCCGGTAAATCCGCGCCGCTACCATCAACGCCAGAACCGCCGTGGCAATCAGCAGCACGAGGCTCAGTGCCAGTTCCCACGGCTGCGGATTTCCGAGAATGATCCGCGGCACCATCGTCGTCGGCGAGGTGAACGGCACAATCGAGAGCACCCGTGCCAGCATGCTGTCCGGTGCGCTCAGCGTGAAAATCGCACCGAAGAAACCGCCAATCGAAATCGTCGTCATCGGCGCAATCGCCTGGTTCACTTCTTCCTGACGGCTGACCAGCGATCCGATTCCGGCATACAACGCCGCAAACAGTACGAATCCGAAGATGAAGTAAATCAGGAACCAGCCACCCGATTGCAGCGAAAGGGCGCCGTAGTCGATATCGATGATTGCACTGCCGCCAAGATCGAGACGATCGGCAATTTGGCGCTGCAGCGAGAGCACAATTCCGCCCAGCACAATCGTCGGCAACAGTTGCGTCATCGCCGCCATCCCGATGCCGAGCACCTTGCCCAGCAGAAGATCGCGCGGAGTCGCCGCATTGATCATGATCTCCATGATCCGCGAACTCTTCTCCTCAACCACGCCCTGCGCCACCCAGTTCCCGTACAGGATCACCACCATGTAGGAAAGGAACGCAAACACATAGGCGATCACGAACTTGGCATTTCCCTCGGCATCGCTTTCCTCATCGATGCCGAGTGCGCTCGCGTTGAGCACAATCGAAGGCGCCGCCACTGCCTGATCGTACGTTGCGCCCTCGATCCCAAGTTGGGCCAATTGATCTTCGAGATTCAGGTACGTGACCGCGCCCGAGATCCGCTGCGTCAGAATATCGACATCTCCGGATTCATTGAACAGCGCAAACTCCAGGGCACCGGCATCATTTCGGGCAATCGCCAGACCGGCGTCGGCATCGTCGTCATCGATCCGCTGCTGCACATCCTCCCGACTCTCGCTCGTCGACTCGATCACAATCCGCGGTTGATCCGGCACCTCGGCCGAAAGCCCTGCTGCCAGGGGATCCACCAGCGAATCCCCGGTCTCATCGAGCACCAGAACCGTGACCGTGTCCTCATTACCACCCCCATCGTCGCCGAAGGCGGATGAAATGACCGGAATACTGGCCGCCGCCAGAAATATGATCAGCTGAACCAGCGTCGTAATCTGAAAAGAGCGCTGCTTCAGGCGGACAAACCACTCGCGCTTTGCCACCAGCCAGACGCGTTGCAGATCGAACATGATTACACCGCCACCTGTTCCGGCCGGGCATAGCCAAGGGCGTCGGCCCGTTCATCATGCCCCGGCAACTTGCGAACAACGGACAGGAAAATATCGTTCACCGAAGGCGGACTGATCTCGAATCGCTCGACTGGAGCTTCCCGCCGGATCGCCTCGCTCAGTACGGATCTGGCGATCTTCTCGTCGGGAACTTCCAGTTCGATGAAATCCTCCCGCCGCCGAACCACCTGAACCTGCGCCATCTCACTCAGCCACGGAATCGTATCGTCGCCCTGAATCGCGAACTTGACGTGCGTTTTCCCCGTGCTACGACGCACCGCATCGACATCGCCACTCGCCACGATCTGCCCGTGATGAATAATCGCCAGATCCTGGCACAGCTCCTGAGCCTGATCCAGTTGATGCGTCGAGAAAATGACCGTCTTGCCACGATCGCGCATCGTCAGAAACGCCTGCTTCATCTGCTCGGCATTGACAGGATCGAGACCGCTGAACGGCTCGTCCAGAATCAGGATGTCGGGATCGTGCAATATGGCCGCCAGAAACTGGATCTTCTGCTGATTACCCTTGCTCAATTGTTCGACCGTGCGATGCCGGTTTTCCTGGATATCCAGCTTTACCAGCCAGTCGCCCAGCTCTTGCAGCACGGTGGTCTTCTTCGCACCACTCAATTGCGCCAGAAACACCAGCTGATCCTCGACCTGCATTTTCGGGTACAACCCGCGCTCTTCCGGGAGATACCCGAAGCGACGCCGCGGTAACTCCGAAACCGGCGTTCCATTCCACGTGATCGTGCCGGAGTCCTGCCGGATGATGTCCAGAATCATCCGCATCGTCGTTGTCTTGCCTGCACCATTGGTCCCGAGGAAACCAAAAATACGACCCTCTTCGACCTCAAAATTCACATCTCGCACTGCATGAAACGACCCGAACGTCTTGTTCACTCCAGCTATCGCTAACGCCATACCATCCTTCTGTTCTGCATCTCGCAAACCAGGCAACTCCTTGCCCAGGCGAATTATTCGACTGTTTCTACTCTGAACGAGACCTGTCACAATTCCGTGAACTTGTTCGTTCGCTCGTGTCACGATGAAAGGAATTGACACTTTTTAGACACGGCAAACGTGTCCACACTACAAAACGACACCGCCGAACCGGCAATAGTCTGTCCATCCCTGTGTGCACCGTAGATGTCGATCCGTGTGTCGACAGCAAAGTTCATCATTCTGGGCTGCAGCGAAGAATCCCCTGCCTGTCTTGCGCGCAGCGAATGAAAGCCGCCTACCGAAACCAGACAAACCCCTGTGGACACGCTACAGAGCCTTTCGAAGAATCAGCCAGACTCACAAATACCGGGTGTACCTTTTCTTGCAAGGATGTCGATTTGAACAGTCTCTGGCGAAACCAGCAATTCGTACGTCTTTGCATCGCCAACGCGATCAGCACCCTGAGCAGCAAGATAACGACGACCGCCTTGCCACTGACCGCTGCGGTCACATTGAACGCCTCACCGCAGCAGATGGCAATGCTGGTCATCGCCGGTCAGCTTCCCGATATCTGCTTCGGATTACTGGCCGGGACCTGGATCGATCGCGGACGGCACCGTCAGTTCCTGATTGGCTCCGACGTCGGCCGAGCACTCACGCTTGGGTGCATTCCATTGTTCGCATTCCTCGGTCAGCTGAATCTGAACATCCTCTTCGCCGTGGCCTTCATAAGTGGCTCGTTGACCGTATTCTCCTCGGTGGCGACAGTTGCGGTGCTGCCATCGCTCGTTCAATCCAGTCAACTCATCGCCGCGAACGCCCGGCTCTCAACCACCTCAACGGTCATGACGCTCGTAAGTCCCGGACTCGCCGGAGCCGTGATTCAGCTTGTGTCTGCGCCAAAAGCGATCCTGGTTGATGCCGTGTCCTTTCTCGCGTCGGCGATGACCAAGCGAGGGATTGGATCAACCGTTATGTCCCGGTCGACGCGACGCAGCACGGTGAACGAAACTCTCGAAGGATTGAAAGAACTGGTTTCGACACCGGTACTTCGCTCGCTGACTCTCTCGTCGGCTGTCTTTGCTGTTGGTTTGACCATGCAGGCAACCGTGCTGATGCTGTTTCTGACGCGGTCCCTCGGTCTCACCCCGGTCATGATCGGTTTCGTGCTTACCGCAGGCGGAGTCGGGGCAATTGCAGGATCGTTGCTCGCGTCACACGTTTCGGGTTTCGCCGGGATCGGCATGGCAATTATCGGTGGGACACTGCTGGAAGCGATCGCGGCATTTGCGATTCCACTTTCAATCGTCGTTCCGGCCCCAATCGTGCTCCTGATCGCAGGTCAGATCGTCAACGGAATTGGTCTCACGATCTACAGCGTGAATCAGATCAGTCTCCGACAACAGATCGTGCAACCAGAACTCCTCGGACGTGTGACCGCCAATCGACGGTTCCTGACGTTTTGCCTTGCACCGGTTGGCGCAGTGCTGGCAGGTTGGATCGGCAGCACGCTCGGATTGGTTGAAGCGCTTATCGGAGCGGCAATCATGTATGTTGCCGGCACGATCGTCATGTGGGCATCACCAGTCCGGCGTGTCGGACACGTATCGCTCTTCGCAGCATGACTCTCGATTCGTCGAAAGAGAATGACACCATGACTTCGCAACGACAGCCGCAACCCTTCGGAACCTGGACATCATCGGTCACCATCGATTCCGTGATCGGAGGCGGTCTCAAACTCGGTGAACTGCGCGTCAGCGGTAACGCCGTTACCTGGAGCGAAATGCGTGCTGCCGAAGCCGGTCGCACCACCGTGATGCAGGCAACCGGATCGGATCCTGCCGAACTCACTCCCGCCCCGTTCAACGTCCGCTCCCGGGTTCATGAATACGGAGGCGGTGCCTGGGTTGGCGATACCGACCTGCAGATCTTCTCGAACGTTCCCGACAACCGCCTCTACCGCCGCGAATCCACAGGCACCCGCCCGATCACGCCGGAATCTGCCTGGCGATTCGCCGATCTCGTGCTCGACACCAGCCACAACCGCCTCTACGCGGTTCGTGAAGATCACAGCCTTGCCGATACCGAAGCCGTCAACACCATCGTCCTCCTCGATCCCGAAGGTCCGAACGATAACGGCGGTCAGATCATCGTCTCCGGCACCGATTTCGTCTCATCGCTGACCCTGAACGAATCCGGTGACCGCGTTGCCTGGCTTTCCTGGAATCACCCGAACATGCCCTGGGACGGCTGCGATCTCCACGATGCCAACATCGACGCCAGCGGTAATCTGACCGGGATCACGATCGTCGCTGGCGGAGTGGAGGAATCGATTGTCCAGCCCCGATTCCTGACCGATGGTCGCCTCGCGTTCGTCTCCGATCGCAGCGGCTGGTGGAATCTCCACGTCGCCGATGCCGATGGCACAGTCACGCCACTCATCACCAGATCGGCCGAGTTCGGCTTTCCGCAATGGCAGTTCGGACGATCCGTCTGGGACATCGTTGATGAGCAAACCCTGATCGTCAGTTGGTCCAGCGAAGGCATATCATCGGTCGGCACGCTCGATCTGGCATCCGGCGAACTTCGCACCCTCGACCAGCCCTTCACGGTCGTCCGCTCGATCCGCGCCCTGCCGGGTCAGAACGCCGCCGTCGCGATCGTCGCTTCCGCCACCGAATCCGCCCGGCTCGTTCGCTTCGATCTGGCCAACGGCTCGCACTCGACCATTCGTGGCAGCACAGTCGACATCGATCCGACCGGGTTCTCGATTCCGGAATCCCTTTCCTGGCCAACCCCGGATGGCGCCATCGCCCACGGCTTTTACTACGCAGCTACCAACACGCGATTCACGGGAATCGAAGCCGAACTGCCGCCACTGATCGTCGAAAGTCACGGCGGACCGACCGGTGCCAGCGACTCCGCCTTCTCGTTGAGCAAGCAATTCTGGACCAGCCGCGGGTTCGCTATTCTCGATGTCAACTACGGTGGCAGCACCGGCTACGGACGCGCCTACCGGATGCGCCTCAACGGTCGGTGGGGCATTGTCGATGTCGACGATTGCATCAGTGGCGTCGAAGCCCTGATCCAGCGCGGAGTCGTCGATCCCGAGCGGATCATCATTCGTGGCGGCAGTGCTGGCGGCTACACCACGCTCGTCGCGCTGACTACGAGTAATGTATTTCGTGTCGGCACAAGCTATTACGGTGTCGGCGATCTCGAAACATTGGCCACCGATACACACAAGTTCGAATCGCGCTACCTCGATAATCTCATCGGTGCCTACCCCGAACAGAAAGACCTCTATATCGAGCGCTCGCCGATCCACCACACCGATCGACTCTCCGCCGCGATGCTGCTGCTGCAGGGGCTGGACGACAAGGTCGTGCCGCCGAACCAGTCGGAAGCGATGGCCAGGGCGGTTCGCGAAAAGGGCCTTCCCGTCGCGCACATCGAGTTTGCCGGCGAAGGTCATGGCTTTCGGGGCGACGCCGCACAGCGCCGCAGCCTCGAAGCTGAACTCTCCTTCTACGCCCAGATCTTCGGCTTCACCCCCGCCGACTCCATCGAGCCAATTCCCATCGAGAACCTGCCCTGACCACCACTCGGTATTGCAATCATGGTGGTTGCCTCTATCCGACGTCCGATTCGTCCACAGGATGAGTGGGTCCAGCCTTTTGCCGTTTGCGATTCAGCCGCGCCGGGCC
>JBBJOX010000033.1:11125-14731 GCA_037724245.1 Thermomicrobiales bacterium
GGCTCAACCTGATGCGATTCAATCGCGACAGCCTGGCGACTCACCTGATGACATAACTCATCCGCGACGACTTAATTGCTGCGCCTGGCGCCGTATCGTCCTCGCCCGGCGTTTCTGTCGGCGACTCCGCAAATATGTTGCGTTGATGAAAGCCCCAAACAGAATGATGTGCGCCAGAATGTACGTCGCCGCGACGATCAGCGAAACCAGCCCAAGCGTGACCCCATAGCGATTCGCCCCGCCCAGCAGGCGGATGTAGATCGGGAACGCCTGCGTCGTCACGCTGAACAGCAACGCCGCCACCAGCGCCCCCGGCCAGACATCGATCACATGCTGACCGGCATTCGGTACGATCCGGTAGATCACCAGGAACAGCGCGACCGCCGATCCGAACGCAACCAGGTACCCGAAGAACTGGCTCTGCCCGGTCACCAGCCCCCAATGCTGGAACACCTCCGGCGCATCCTGACCAACGAACAGCGTCGTCACGATCGAGGTTGCCGCCGAGATCAGAAAGAACACCGCGAAGATCAGAATGATGATGAATCCGCGTTGCTTCTCGTTCACATAGCCCGAGTTGCGTACGCCGTAGATCCGGTTCATGCTCCGTGCCAGCGAACTGACAAACCCGGTTCCCGCCCAGGCAAAACCGAGGAACGAAAAGAGACCGAATAGTCCACTGTTGTTTCTGGCCGCCAGCGCATCACGAAAGGCATCGGCCGCGACGCCCCCACTCGGGAACACCGTATCGATCGTTTCGGTCGCCTGCAACAGCACTTCGTCGCTCTGCAGAAAGAGACCAGCAATCGTCACCAGCAGCAGGAACATCGGAACCAGCGCAACCAGCGCGTGATAGGCCACCGCTGCCGCCAGATCTCCGGCACTGGTTTCGTTGTATCCGCGGTACATCCAGCGCGGCAGCGAGAGCGCACTTCGCCACCACGATGTCTTGGCAAACCAGTCGTCGGTTGGTCGAGCCCGCCACGTCTCACCGGCGGTATTCTGCACCCTGGATTTGGAGGCGAAGCGTCCGGTCGACGCGGAGTTCAGTTTCAGCATGGCAATGGCTCGGTAATCATTTGCGGAACCACGCCAGTCGGCCGAAGAAGGATCGCCGCTCCTTGACCGGTTCCACCTCATCATCCAGCTGCACCGCCGGAACGAAATCACTGAACAGACTCCATGATTCTACGATTGTGCCACCAACGAAGCGGTAGGTTTCGACACCGTCGGCAGTCACCCGCTGACCAGTTGGTTCCAGCCCGTAGTACTCACCCAGATGCGTTCCGGTCATCGAAACCCGGGCAATCACCTTGTCGCGGTCGGCCAGCAATTCGCGCGGGGCAACCGTCCCATCGGGAAACGCCGCACGGAAGGATGCCACCACCTGCTTGACCCCCTCGAGTCCCTTGCGCTGCCCCGGTGCCGGTGATCGATCGACGAAATCGGACGCAAACAGTTCATCGAGCTGGCCAACCGAACCCGAGCTATAGGCGTGATAGAGCTCACTGACCAATGTCTTCCGGGTCTCACCATCCCGCGCGATGAAAAGATCGGCACCGACCCAGGCTGCCACCAGCGCGATCAGCACCGCCACCCCGAGCCGCGTCACGTTCGTCTGAAATGCCTCATTGGCCCGTTGCACAATATCGGCTTCCGGCAACGCGACGAGGATATAGGCCGATCCCGCCACCGAGGCCGAGGCAGTCGACCCGTAGACTGGCTGATAGGCGTAGACATATTCGTCATCGTTGATCTCGCTGAGAGGCTGCGGTGCCGTTCCGGTAACTGAATCGACGACCGGGGTCCCGGCTAGCGATGTTCCTGGGGTAATGCCTTCCAGCGGTGGTTCGCGATACAGCAACGTGCCGTTGCTGTCCAGAATCATGATGACGGCGCCGTCCTCCAGATTCGATTGCAGGGCGAACGCCGTGCTGCTGGTCAGATCGAGAGCGGCGTAGACAGCCCGGACCACCGTTCCGTCATCGCTTCGGACTGGGGCCGCGAAAGTCAACGTTGGTGTATTGGTACCGTCCTGACTGAGTTGAAACGTCCCGATCGCGAACACATTGTCGTCAATCGCCCGCCGGATCGCTGGATAATCGGCCAGGATCGCCGTCGTTCCAGATGGGGCAGAGCAGAATATCGAACCATCGGCATTGACGACCCCGATACTGGCGTAGCTCGATTGCTCGCTGCCCTGCAAGTCCGCCGTCAGCAGCGCACAGTCCGCAGGATCGCTGACCCGCGTTTCCGGCAATCGGGCCAGGATTGTCAGAAGTTGTTGCGAGCCGCCGATCACCCCGCGCTGTTCCGTGGCAACCAGTGCCACCAGGCGATTCGCCTGCAGTTGCGCCGACTCAAGCGCAATCGTCCGCTGCTGCGATGCGGTAACGAAAAGGAACCCCAGCGCAGGCAACGTCGCTAACGCAACCAGCAGCACCAGTCGAAAGCGCAGACTGTGGGACAGTCGCGTACCCGCAAACCAGCGAAATGGCGACGCAAGCAACCGCATCCGCTGGACCCCCATTTCCGTGTCGTCAACTCGCGATCATCGATGTTGTCCAAAGCCTACCATCACCCGCGGCGACCATCCCCTGCCCGGACCGATCCGCGGTTCACAAGTCCGTCCGTTTCGGCGACACTCCCGATCAGACAGACCACGCTTCAATGAAGGAACAACCCCAACATGACGGATCCCACACTCTCGAAGGTCCTCGCCACGATCACCGATCAGCGAGACGACAACCTGAACGACCTGCTGACACTCGTCCGTCAACCAAGTATCAGCACGCAAAACATCGGTGTTGCCGAATGCGCCGAGATCGAACTTGCACTCTTGCGCAAGGCCGGACTCGAAGCGCGTCTGATCGAATCCGACGGCTACCCGATGGTCTACGGCGAATCGCTCGTTGTCCCCGGCCAACCAACGATCCTCTTCTATGGACACTACGATGTGCAGCCAGCCGATCCGCTCGAACTCTGGACCTCCGATCCGTTCGAGCCGGAGATTCGCGACGGTCGTATTTATGCCCGCGGCATCGCCGACAACAAGGCGCAGCACTTCAGCCATATCGCCGCCATTCGCGCCTGGATGGCGGCCACCGGTTCACTCCCGGTCAACGTCAAGATCCTGCTCGAAGGTGAGGAGGAAATCGGCAGCCCGAATCTCGACAACTTCGTCCGCAAGCACCGCGATCTGCTGACCTGCGATCTCGTCTATACCTCGGACGGTCCTGTCACCGATGTCGATTACGCCGAAATCGCCTTCGGTGTCCGCGGCTTGCTCTACATCGAACTCCGTGCCCACGGTGCCAACCGCGATCTTCATTCCGGACACTGGGGTGGCGTCGCGCCCAACCCCGTGATCGATCTGATGCGCCTGATCAGCACGATGATCGACGAGAACAACAACATCACGATCGATGGCTTCCATGACGACGTTGTCACGCCGTCACCCGCCGCTCGCGCCGCGATGGATCGATTGCCATTCTCCGTCGACGAAGCCCTCGCCCGAATCGGCCTCGACAGCCTCGTTCCACCAGCCGATCTTCCCTACGCCGACCGGATCATGGCCCGCCCGACCCTCAACATCGCCGGTATCTC
>JBBJOX010000034.1:0-14224 GCA_037724245.1 Thermomicrobiales bacterium
ATATGCCCACTTGTTAAAGTGCCTACGCCCGGTTCCCCCGGCGCAGAAGCGCCCTCGTTCCCGAGGGCTCACGAAATATAGCGGCCACTCGCAGGAGTGTCAAGGAAAAATCAAAGCGAATCTGTACCAATCCCTACAATCGACTCATCAACCTGCACAATTGTCGGCCAGACTCCTTCCGGGATTTAGTCGAAAACCCTATACTTAAGCCACAAACGTACGTTTTTTCAGTCTCGCGAATCGGGAGTTTCCGTGAAACCACGAATCGGGATCACACCTTCACCTTCTACTGATGATTTGGGATATGCCACGTTCTACCGCTTTGCGCTGTCGGATACCTACGTCCGATCGGTGATCGCCGCGGGTGGGATCCCGGTCATCCTTCCAACGATTGTCGAAGACGTCGAGGAGAGCCTGCATGGTCTGGATGGATTGATCCTGAGCGGCGGTGGCGATATCGATCCCGCCCGCTTCGGCGATACCGATGTCCATCACAACACTTATGGAATAGACGACCCACGAGATCAGTACGAGATCGCGGCCTACACCATTGCGAGGCAGCGGGATCTGCCAGTCCTCTGCATCTGCCGGGGAATTCAGGTCATGAACGTGGTCGTCGGGGGCGATCTGTTCCAGGATGTGACCGATCAGATACCGAACTCGATCATTCATCGCCAGACCGAACTCGGCAAAACAAGGGACGACACGTCACACACGGTGACCTTCGAATCCGGCGAGAATCCGGTTCGCGAGATAGCCGGCAAGGATTCTATCGAAACGAACTCCTATCACCACCAGTCGATCCGGAATGTCGCACCGGAACTCCGGCTGGCGGCAACGACCAGCGATGGCGTTGTGGAGGCTCTCTGGGATCCGCAGATGCGGTTTGGCATTGGCGTGCAGTGGCATCCCGAAATGCTGGCGGCACATCGCCCGGAGCACGCTGCCTACTTCCAGGCATTGGTCACTGCAGCCTGGCTGGTGACTGTTCCCTAAACCAGGACTGAAAAAGGCGGGGAGTCGTTGACTCCCCGCCTTTTTCGTTGTGTTACCTGAGCGTGCTGTCGAATACGCTAGCCGACGAGGCTGACTGGCTCGTGAAGATTGACAGCTCGCGTCGTCCAGTGACGGTTAAACTCCTGCGGCATGGCCGCGGCGAGTGCCTCATCCATCGTGTCCGCCAGAACGAACGTCATGTGATCCCGGACTTCCTTGGGTAGATCGTCGAGATCGACCTCGTTGCGGCGAGGCAGGATGAACGTCGTGACACCTGAGCGCATTGCCGCAAGTGCCTTGTCCTTGATCCCACCAACCGGCAATACCTGACCACGCAACGTGATTTCGCCGGTCATCGCGACATCCTCACGGACTGGAACCCCGGTCAGCAGTGATGTCAGTGCTGTCGTCATCGCCACACCGGCCGATGGACCATCCTTGGGGATTGCCCCAGCGGGTACGTGGAGATGGATATCGGAATCGGCGTAAAAGCCAGGATCCAGCGAAAGTTCACGCGATCTCGATCGGACGAACGAGAGGGCGGCCGAAGCCGACTCCTTCATCACATCACCGAGTTGCCCGGTTACGGTCAGCGAACCCTTGCCTGGCATACGCGTCGCCTCGATGAACATGATGTCTCCACCGACGCTGGTGACACCGACACCGATCGACACACCAGGTTGCGACGTTCGTGCCGCTCTCTCCTCATAGAAGAATCGTGGGCGACCCAGATACTCGCGGATTTCCGTTCTCCCAACCGAAGCTGGAATATCCCGACCCTCTGCGAACGCTGTGGCAATCTTCCGGTTGGCCGTACCTATCTCGCGTTCAAGACTGCGCACGCCTGCTTCCCGTGTGTAGTGTTGAATGATCGAGGTTAGGGCATCATCTTCCCAGGCGACCTGATCGAGGGCCAATCCATTCGCCTTGATCTGCTTCGGTACGAGGTAAGTTCGAGCAATATTCAGCTTGTCGTCGTCGGTATATCCCGTCAGCTCCAGAATTTCCATCCGGTCGCGCAGGGCCGACGGAATGTTGTCGATGAGATTGGCCGTTGCAATGAACATGACTTTCGAGAGATCGAACGCCACATCGAGATAGTGATCGCGGAACGAATTGTTCTGCTCCGGAACGAGCACCTCCAGCAATGCGGACGAAGGATCACCGCGCCAGTCGCTGCCGAGCTTGTCGACCTCATCGAGCACAAACACCGGATCACTGGTACCGGCGCGGCGGATTGCCTGAATGATGCGCCCTGGCATTGCCCCGACATAGGTGCGGCGATGTCCCCGGATTTCGGACTCGTCGCGCACGCCGCCGAGTGACATTCGGGTCATTTCACGGCCGAGCGCCCGGGCAATCGATTGGGCAAGACTGGTTTTGCCGACGCCGGGAGGGCCGACGAGACACAGGATCGGCTCGCGATTAACGATCGGGCCATCTTCCGGCTCGATTCCCTGCTTGAGTTTCCGGACTGCCAGATACTCGAGAATACGATCCTTGATCTTGTCAAGACCGTAGTGATCCTCGTTGAGAATCGCCCGGGTTGCCGCGATGTCGATCTCGCCTTCGGTGACCTTGTCCCACGGCAATGTTGTCAGCCAGTCTAGGTAGGTTTTGATGACACCGTACTCGGCGGCGGCCGGCGGCAATTTCGCCAGACGATCCAGTTCGCGCCGCGCCTCCTTGGCAGCCTCCTCCGGCATATTGGCTTCGTCGATCTTGGTCCGGAGTTCTGAAACCTCGGCTTCAGTTTCACTGCTTTCGCCGAGTTCTTTCTGGATCGCTTTCATCTGCTCGCGCAGGAAATACTCGCGCTGGGACTTGCTCAGCTCTTCCTGCACATTGGTCTGCAGTTTCTTGCCGAGCTCCAGTACGTCCAGTTCCTTGGTCAAGAAGGCGTTCAGACTCTTCAGTTTTTCCTTGACCGGATCGAGTTCCAGCAACTCCTGCCGCTCGAGCGCTTCCATGCGGAGATTTGTCGCTACGAGGTACACGAGATGTCGTGGATCGTCATCGACATTGAGTGCTGCCGTGACGAGTTCATCCGGCAGATGAGGCACGAGTGTGACCAGCCGCTGGAAGAGTTCAAGGGTGTTGCGGGTCAACGCCTGAACCTCGACTGACTCCTCGACCTGATCGGGCAATCGACGAACGCGAGCCTTGAGATACGGTTCTTCCTGAATCACTTCGATAATCTGGATGCGGTCGACGCCTTGAACGGCGAGACGCACGGTTCCGTCCGGGACCCGCATCATTTGGTGAATGGTGGCAATCGTGCCGATTTCGAGAATATCGTCGGCGCCAGCCCCTTCCTCCAGCTCCGAATCTTTTTGCATGACGAGCGCGACTGTGCGTTCGCCTGCCATGACATCGTCGATGAGACGGAGTGAACGGGCCTGAGCCGCGGCCAGAGGTACGAGCGTCATCGGCAGGACGACAGTACCGCGGAGCGGAAGCAATGGAAGGATTTCCTCATCGCTTGTCTCGACGTCAGCCTCTTCATCGTCCGTTGATTCATCCTCCTCGGTGCTTTCGACAGGCATGGAATCCGTCAGGGTCTCGGGAACTGCTGTCTCTGTGGATTCGTCCGGATCGGGACTCTCCGGTGTCTGGTCGATTTCGTGTTCGTTCTCTTTATTGGTCATCTGGTGTCCTTCAATGGGTTGATTCAGCAGGTTGGAATGCGAATTCTGGCGATCAACCCTGTACTTCGGTGCTCTTGTGTCCATTGTGCTGTCGAGGCACGAGCTTTCGCGCAATCTCACGCGGGATCGAGATCTGGAGAAAGCCACTCTCGTAATTGGCAGATGCGGCATCGGCGTGGACCGCGAACGGTACGCCAATGTCTGCGGCAAATGGCCCGTAAGGGATACGAGCCTCGTGGTAGGACCGGTGGTCGCACACGGCGGGATCCGGGCGAACGCCCTGAATCGAAATAATATCGCCTTCGATGACGACCTCTATTTTTTCTCGATCCATCCCGGCGAGTTCGGCGACGATTTCAAGTGTTGTTTCCGTCTCGTAGACCTCGGTGGACGGTCGCCAGACACCGCGAGAAGTTGCGCCCATGGTGTTGCCACCAAACACGAGTGCCCGAAAGAGTTCGTCTGTTTCAGTAGAGCGGCGCACACGACCGCGAGGCTCGGCGCGGCGAATAACGATCATGCAATCTCCTTGGCTGCGTTGGTGGAAACCGAAACTCGAGCGAGGTTGGCCCTGCCACGACGTCCCGTTTATTCGTCTGTCGTGATTATACAGGAACAATCACTAACTTGCTACAGATCGTATCAGGGTTGGTGAGTAGAAGTTCTATCGAAACAGCGCAACGAGCACGACCGTCGCTCCCCATCCCAGGATGCTGCAGAGAAGGGGCAGATCCCGGAACAGCAGCGCTTCCGGAGATCCACCTTGGTTTTTCGCATACACAAGGAAGAGGTAGCGAAACATGGCAAATGCCACGAACGGGATCGTGATCATCATTACGTCGTTCGTCGGAACCTGTGTCGCATTGAAAGTGTAGATCGAATAGGCCATGATCGTTGACGCGGCAGTTACGGATATCGCCTGATCGAGCATGGGCACCGTGTAGCCTTGCAGCGTTTTGCGATAGGCACGCGATTCATCGGTCAGAGCCACAAGTTCGTTCCTGCGTTTGCAGAAACCGAGAAAGAGCGCGAGCAGCATCGTGCAAAAGAGGAGCCACGGAGAAATCGGCAAATCGACCGCGACAGCTCCACCAACGGCCCGTAGCACAAACCCGCCAGCAATCACGAACACGTCGAGGATCACGATGTTCTTGAGCGACTGGCAGTATCCAACCATAAGAGTCAGGTAAGACACCGACACAAGCAAGAACCACCAACCAACAGCCAGACTCAGTGTCAGTCCAACTCCGACACACAAACCGGCGATGATGAGTGCACTGGTCGAAGGAATCGTCCCAGCTGCCAGTGGTCGGAATCGTTTCTTCGGATGAAGGCGATCGGATTTGGTATCGATCCAGTCGTTGAAGATATACGTTGCGCTGCTGATCAGGCAGAAAACCACGAAGGCGAGTAAAGCAAGCGTGAATTGCTCAGGCTGATCGATAACGGCGCCGAACACCGCACCCGCAAACAGAATTGCGTTCTTGGACCACTGCATTGGACGAACCAGGCGAACCCATTCACGCAACGCGCTGGTCGGCGACATCGAACTGACTGGCGGAACAGTGGACGAGGTCATCGGGAACCAACCGCTCGTTGGATGAGGTAGCCCGTCATTCCTGCGGCTTCAGAGCTTCCACCGAGACGTTCATCGGATCGCCCCAGAGCATCCAGCCCGCGGTCCCGAAGTCCTCGGCGGCGTCGATCTGCAGGCGGACATCCACCGCTGTGTACTCCCGCATTCCGTAATAGGTGAAATCCTGCAGCCACGGTCGGAACTTGGATGCCGATCCAGGAATATTCAACTCAGCTCGCTCCAGACTCTCGTAAATGGTTTCGTATGGGAAGTCATTCGGATGCCCGGCGGCTGAGGCGATGTTTCCTTCCTCGAAATGGGATGGATAAATCATCATGCAGACGACATCGAGGTATGGTTCGAGTGCCGAGAATCGCTGTCCTATGTACTGCTCGTCGTCGACGATCGTCACGTATCCGAAGAGGTCAGCGGCCAGCTTTCCACCCTTGGCGTGGATTGCCTCGTAACTTTGTTGCATAAATCCGGTGATTGCGGTTTCCCGAGCGTCCGCTGTGTATTCCCGGCCGAAGTTGGCTGTCGAGAGATCACCATCGGACGGGAATCGAACGTAATCGTACTGAATTTCGTCGAATCCGAGATCGAGTGCTTCCGTCGCAAGGTCGATGTTCGCGTCCCAGAGCTCCGTGTTGAACGCACTGACCCATGCTACGCCGTTCTGGTTTCGCCAAAGGTCACCGGTCGTCGAATCGAGAACTGCCAGATCGGGGCGAACTTCGGCTACCAGAGGATCCTGAAACACAACGATTCGGGCAATGGTATAGATGTCGTTCGCCTTGAGTTTCTTGAGCAGGGCCGAAGCATCGAAAATCGGTTCAACCGTACCGGCGTCAACGAAAAACTCGACCTGGCTGTCATAAAAGATCGTGTCTTCCTTGATGTCGATCACGAGCGCGTTGATTTCGGTGGTATTGGCAATGTCGATCTGTCGATCAATCTCGCCATCGGTTCCCAGCATCAGCGCGTCGGCGTAGACCGCCTTGATACTGACCTCGCTGAGCCGAATGTCCTCGAAGTTTGCCAGTTCAAGATCGACCGAGCGGCCGATATACCCTTTCGCCGAAACGTGCAGGGTCGTTCTTGATGAGGTTCGATCAAGTTTGAAAATGCCGTCACTGCCTGAGATCGTGGGTCCGGAATCGGTCTGAACGATTGCCCCACGAAGTGGCTTTCCGGTGATGTCAAGCACTCGACCATAGGCAGCGCTCGACGTCGATGCACTCTCCGGAAAAAGTGGGACGTTCTGGACCGAGCTGTTGTCGCTTCCGAATGGACCGGAAACGGCCTGATAGCCAGGCATCGTGACCCGGATCGTTGTATCGCTGTCGGGACGGACGATGCGGACCCGGCCGTCGTCATCGGCGGCGTAGACATCATCGCCAATAGCGACGAAGGCGCCGCCTATGGCTTCCCCGGTTGGCTGATCGGTAACAACGACCTCGAGATACTCCTCTTCGGTCGAAATCTGCACTATCGCCGTGATTGCCAGGAGCAGGATACCAAGTGGCATGATCAGGCTGAATCGCCAATCGAGCCACGGCAGGAGATCCCTGTCACGCGAAGCGGAAACGTGGTTGGGTGTCCAGGTCCGGTCGGCTTGGTTGGCAGGTCTCGGCTGGCGCAAGGTGAACTGCTCCGATGATCGTGATGATGGCTTTGCGGGACGCTGGAAAACGATTCACTATTCCAGAATTCTGGTTGAAGTATAGCCAATCACATGGTGCAAACATACCGTTCGCAGGTGGTTCGGCGATTTGGTTTGACACCCTTGTTGAAGAAACCGGATACTAATGGGAACGTGTGCTGTTTTTCACAATCGTGGAAACTGAGCAAGTATCCAGCACAATGGAGTGATGGTGAACATACAAGCACCCAGTATCGATTTATTCCACGAAATGAGAGTTGAACTCGCGCTCGTGGAGCAGCGAGTCCTCGAGGCATCGGCAATCGACCTTCCGGTTGTCTCGACGATGGTCTCCGATATTGTCAGCAATACAGGAAAACGACTCCGCCCTGTGATCCTGCTTCTTTCGGCAAGAGCCTTCGAACCCAATCTCGAAGCAGCGATTACTGCCTCTGCCGGGATCGAACTTCTGCATACCGCATCACTGGTTCATGACGACAGTATTGACCGTGCCGATGTACGCCGTGGTCAACCAACGCTGAACACACAACTCAGCTCAAGTGCAGTGATCCTGATTGGTGATTATCTCTTTGCAAAAAGCGCCATGCTGGCGGCCGCAACGAACAGCACGCGTGTTGTCTCGATTTTCGCAGCGACGCTTGGAGAACTCTGCGACGGCCAGTTGCGGGAAATGATGCACGCTCGACAGCTCGATCAGGATCGTGCTGATTATGACAAGCGAATCTGGGGCAAAACAGCGTCTTTGTTCGCAGGTTCTGCCGAGATGGGTGCTGTCATCGGGAACGCGCCCGAATCTTTGATCACTGAGCTACGCTCGTTCGGCGGCGATTTAGGCATGGCCTTCCAGATCATCGACGATGTGCTCGATCTCAGAGAAGGAACGCAAACCCTTGGTAAACCGTCTGCCAACGATTTGCGACAGGGCATCGTAACGCTGCCGACGATGTACTTCGCCGAGAGTCTACCGGTCGGAAGCCCAAACCGAGATGCTCTCCTCGGCATCGTCGAAGGCGATATCACCGACGAGGACACGATTCAGGACATCGTTTTGCAGATCCGGGCGTCCGGTGTCATTGATCGAGCAGAAGCCGATGCTCGACTCTTTGCCGATTCGGCGAGATCGCGACTTCGGATGGTTGAGGATTCGGAAACGAGGCGGCTTCTCGAAGCGACGCTCGATCTCACTCTCGAGCGCATTTCCTGATTTATTCCGCTCGATCCTTCACATCGTCGTGTGGCAGCCACACCACATCCAGCGCATCGCAGATCGACTGCTCCGCCTGGGATGCACGTACGCTCGTTGCTACCTGATGGTTGCCATCCCCCGGAGTAAACGTAGTCTGCCCACGCCTGTCTCCCTCATCGGTGACCTCGATTCGACCGTGTTCGACGCCCACGATCTCCGGATCGATCACCGTCAATGCAGCCAATGGATCATGCAGATAAAACCCTTCGAGATTCCGCTCATCGTAGCTTCGGGCGAGGATCAGTCGGGCGAGTTGTGACGGTCGCGACGCATCCCAGGGAATCGCATTCCATGTCGAGCGCGAGATCACGGTCTGATGCGTCACATCCAGACCAAGGGCCACGAGCTGCGGCCATTTGGCGGCAAACACCTGCTGTGCCGCGTGTGGATCGGCATAGATGTTGAACTCGGCGTGCGGTGTAATGTTTCCCGGATTGGCATACGTACCGCCCATGATCACGACCTTGCGAATCTGATCGACCAAAGCCGGCCGCAAACTGAGCGCAATCGCAAGATTGGTCAGCGGTCCCAGCATGAGGATGATCAGTTCACCTTCGTGCTCCGCAGCCAGTCGCAGAATTGCATCGACAGCATGCTCCGCAGATTCCGGTTTAGGGGATTCGGGAAGCGTCGTATTGCCAAGTCCGTTTCCTCCATGAACATGGGCCGCATCGTGGTACGGCACCGAGAGCGGACGACTGGCCCCGCGATGCACCGGAATATCTTCTCTTCCGAGCCAGGCCACGACATTGCGGGTGTTCGGCGTTGAAAAGTCGATCGGCACATTGCCCGCTACGGTCGTCACAGCCAGCAGTTCAGGGACACGCCGAACCAAAAAAGCCAGTGCAATCGCATCATCGACGCCAGTATCGACGTCAACAAGCAAAGGACCGATCACAGTGACCTCACTCGCTGTTTTGCGATGGAGTCATGATTCCTCATCACGTCATCGACCAACATTCTGATGAGATCCGACCGTTTGCTCCCATGAGGCAACCGGTGGTGTCTCTGTCATCTGAGGTTCGGTCGAGACACTGATGAACGATGGCTTGCCGCTGGCCAGAGCCTGCTGAATGGTGGATTTCAAAAGCGCAGGATCGGTTACATGCGAACCGGCCAAGCCAAAACCCTCGGCAATTTTGGCATAGTCGACCCCGGTGAAATCGACCGAATAGTACCGTTTGTCATGGTACAGGTGTTGCAATTCCTTGATCCAGCCAAACGAGTTGTTACTGCATTGGATGATGACAATCGGTAGATTCAGACGGCTGATCGTTTCGAGTTCTCCGACAGACATGCCGAAACTTCCGTCGCCGGTGACGCCGACCACTCGTCGGCCCTGATGCGCAACCGCGTAGTGTGCGCCGACCACACCCGGAATGGCATATCCAAGTCCACCGTGGGCCCGCGGAATCACCGTCGTGCGTCCCGGCTTCCGGAGTTCGTACTGGGCGGCGAGGTACGGTGTGGGTGTACCTGGATCGGCGACGATGACGGTGTCATCGTCGAGGAGTTCGCGCAATGTAGCGATCAGTCGCTGCGGTTTGATCGGTTGGGAATCGCTCATCGCTTCAGTACGAATCCGTGAGAGATAGCTCTCCTTCTCGATCGCGAGTCGCTGCAATCGGGAAGCATTCCGATCCCGTAGCGCGGAAGGATTGGCAATTGCCTGGCTGAGATCGCGCAGGGTTGCCGCGGCATCGCCAATCAGAAAGGCACTGCTCGGATAATTGTTTCCAATTTCACGGGCCGAAACGTCAATGTGAATCGACGGTGGCGGCGTTGCCTTTGGTGGTAGCGTCCAGAACCAGGTCGTCGTCGAATCGGTACGAGTACCGAGGAAGATGAGCAGATCGGCCTCGGCGATCCAGACATTGGCGTAACTTCGAGCGCCGTTGTTACCAACCACACCGATGGAAGCGGGATGCGTTTCGGCAATCGATCCTTTGCCGTTGATGCTGGTCGCGACCGGAATCCCTGTCTGGTCAGCAAAACTTGTCAGTTCGCCCCAGGCACCTGATGTCAGCACTCCGCCTCCGGCGATGATAACCACAGAGCGTGCCTGCTCGATCAACTTGGCCGCGCGTTCGACTTCATCCACATCTGGTCGGGCCCGGGCCGAGGGCACATGATCGTCGTGGGCTTCCGGATAGATGCGAGCTGCGGCAGAATGCCGATCCTCGAGTGCATCCGAAGGAAGTGAGAGATGCGTTGCACCAGGTCGGTCGCTGACGGCCAGCCGCACTGCACGAATCACGGCGTCCTCCATGCCCTGAGCGTGGTGAACCCGTTCGCTCCACTTCGTGATCGGGGCAAACAGGGCCGGTTGATCCAGTTCTGTCAGCACTCCACGATGCTGCTCCCGACTCGGTGTGTCGGACGTCATGCACAGCATCGGAATTGCCGACCCCTGGGCTTCGGCCACACCCGGGATGATGTAGGTGGCACCACCACCGCTTGGCCCTTCGCAGACACCGAGGCGACGACTCACCCTGGCATAAACATCGGCCATGAACGAGGCTGATCGCTCGTCGCGGGTCATGATGTGCTTGATTCCGGGCTCATCGTAGAGGGCATCGTAAAAGGCCATGCCGGTATCGCCGGGAAGTCCAAAAATATGATCTGTCCCCAGCTGCTTCAGGGTTCGGACCAACGTTTGCGCGCCTGTTTCATCGTGGTCTGGAGATGTCACCTGCCTGGGAACCTTTCGCCTGTGGATTGGGATGAGCGAGTTGATCGCCTTCGCCGCACCGCCACATACAGATCATTCACATTCGTACCGGTCGGACCTGTGCGAACGAGTCCCTCGATCGCACCGAAGAATCCAGCGCTGTCATTCTCCCGTAGAAAGTCGGACGCCGAAAGTCCGATCGAGCGCGCGCGTTGCACTGAGTCCGGATCGGCAATCGCCCCGGCTGCATCGGCAGAACCATCCTGCCCATCAGTTCCAATACTGGCCACAACCCAGTCAGGAGGGCCATCTTTCGATAATTCGATGGCAGCGGCAAGAGCAAACTCGGTATTGCGGCCCCCTGTTCCGCTGCCTGTGACCTTCACCGTTGCTTCACCGCCACCCAGAACAAGATCGATCTCTGGTCCCATAGCATTTGCAGATCGAACGAACTGAACTCCGAGCTCGCGAGCTTCGCCCTCGACGTCGGTCCAGATGACGTCGGACGCCAGTCCGAGGGTCGTCGCGGACGATCGAACGGACTCCACCAGCCAACGATTATCGGCAATGATCTGCCAGACATCGCCAGAAAGATCGAAGTGTGGCAATTCCTGAGGTGGTGACGCAAGTACACGTCGCACGGATTCGGGTATCGAGTTGGTGATCCCGTACTGATCGACAAGACCTGAAGCACGGGCAACATCGGGAACCGAATAGACAGTCGGACCACTGGCGATGACCGATGGATCATTTCCCAGGACATCCGAGAGAATCAACGAGACACAGGTCGCATCGCCAATGGCCCGGCGCAATCCCCCACCCTTGACCCGACTGATCGCCGATCGGACTGCATTCAAATGCTGAATTGGCGCACCGGCCCGGAGCAGGAGATCTGTCATTTGCTGAAAATCTTTGAGACTTATATCGCTGGCCGGAGCCTCGAGCAGTGCAGATCCCCCACCAGATATCAGCGCAATCACGGTATCGGAGTGCGTCAACCCGGTGCATGCCTGAAGAATTCGGGAGGTTGCGTCGATACCTCGTTGATCAGGCAGCGGGTGACGCGCTTCGTAGCACTCGAAACCGGGAATGTCGTCTTCGAAGTGATCGTCCTTGGAGAGGGCGATTCCGAGGTCAATCCGGTTGCCCAGAACATCGATCGCCCCGAGCGCCATCGCGCCCGCAGCCTTGCCGATTGCGAGCACAACCAGACGGCCGTTCACAGCCAGAGTACGATCGCTGACGGAAAGCGAACTATCGGAATATGTCAAGTTTCGACGCACCACCGAACGTGGTTCAACTGCGGTCAGCCCCTCGGTAAACAGCTGTTCGATCAGCCGATGCTGTTCCGACCAGTCGCTCAACTCGCGGTCTCCTCGTTTCGCAACATGGAAAGTGCAGATTCCAGGTCCGGCGGCAGCGGCGCAGTGAACTTCATCTCGGCACCATCCGGCAAGGTAAATCCGAGATGGGACGCGTGGAGAAACTGGCGCTTCATCCCGATTCGGCCGGCGATATTTCTGGCTTTCTGGTTGCCGTAGACGATGTCGCCCACAATCGGCTTGCTCATAAAGGCTAGGTGCACACGAATCTGGTGCGTGCGTCCGGTTTCGATAACCACCCGAACAACGGTGGTGTCACGCAGTCGCTCGAGCACCGAGAAATGCGATACAGCGGCTTTACCAGAACGCAGTGCCGCCATTTTCTGACGATGCGCGGGATCACGTCCGATCGGCGCCTCAACCGTGGCTTCCTGTTCCTCGATCGTACCCGCCACCACGGCCAGATATTCCTTTTCCACTTGGCGTGTCTGCCATTGCTCGACGAGACTCTTCATCGCCCGATCCGTCTTCGCGACGACCATGACCCCACTCGTGTCCTTGTCCAGTCGGTGAACGATTCCAGGGCGGTGCGTTCCGTTGATGGCGATTCCGGGTGCATGATGCAGAACCGCGTTGACCAGCGTGCCGGAAGGATGTCCCGGAGCCGGATGTACAACCAGCCCAGCAGCCTTGTTGATCACGAGGACATCTGCATCTTCGAACAGAATGTCGAGCGGAATTGGCTCAGGCTTGATCTCGATTTCCTGGATTTCCGGCAGTGTCACATGGACGCGTTGGCCTGGTGTCATTTTGAAAGCCGGACGTCGCACCTGGTCATCAACGGTGATCAACCCCTGATCGATCAGGACCTGGAGATAGGTTCGACTCAGCTCAGGAACCCTGTCCGAGACGAACTTGTCCAGGCGGAGATTCTTATCGTCATATTCAGCCAGTAGCTCGAACGTATCGAGTGCAGTATCAGCATCGGTCAATTGACCCGGTTCAGTCATGTTCAGGGTGCCTTGTCTCCGACGTCGATGTCGGTGTGGAGATAAAAGATGTCCAGGCCAAAAGTACGACCGCAACAGTTATGCAGCTATCAGCCAGATTGAATTTTGGCCAGGTTCCAATTGCAATGAAGTCAACAACGTAGCCGAGTCGAATGCGATCTGCCAGATTGCCAATCGCCCCGGCAGTAATCAGGGAGAGCGCCAGCTGAAGCAGCCTGTCGCTCGCAATGTCCCGCCGGATCACAACAACGAATCCTATCGTTACCGCGATCGCCAGAACGATCAGCAAAGTCGTTCGGCCCTCGAGCATACCGAACGCTGCACCGCGATTTTCAACATACTGGAACGCCAGATAAGGTCCCGCCAGCTCCCAGCGATGAACAGTAGCATCCGGACCCAGCCATTGGATCATCGATGCCTTCAATCCCTGATCGAGCAGGACGAGAAGACTCACCAGACCGAACCAGATACCCAGGGTATTGATCGAACGACCTTCCAATTGCTTCTGCGGCAAACGTGTAGTGAGAGTGGGACCACCCCTAACTCGTGCCCAACGTTCGCGGATAGCTACAAGATAGTAGCACTGACACCGGGAACGGGACGTTTATACTCCGGTTGGCTTTTCGATAGACCAGGATCATTCCAGCGGACAGGACCAACATGAGCGAAGAACATGCACCAATCCGAATTCTGATTGCTGGTGGCGGCACCGGTGGGCACGTACTCCCCGCGATCGCCGTGATCGAGGAGTTGAGAGCACGATCGCTCTCGATCGAACTGCTTTGGGTAGGAGGTAAATCCGGTGTCGAAGCACAAATCGCGGAGCAGCATCAGGTGCCATTCGTAGCGATACACACTGGAAAGTTACGACGCTACTTCTCGATTCAGAACTTCGCCGATGCCCTCCGGATACCGGTCGGGATCGTTCGTAGCGGACTACATGTTCGGTCATTTCGCCCCGACGTGATTTTCAGTACAGGAGGTGCAGTCAGTGTGCCAACCCTGATCTTTGGGCATCGTATGGCACCGGTACTGACGCACGAGCAAACTGCCCAGGTCGGGCTGGCCAACCGCACGGCCGCCCGGTTCGCC
>JBBJOX010000035.1:0-1100 GCA_037724245.1 Thermomicrobiales bacterium
TCCGACGATTCCGAGGTCAACCGTGCCCAAGGAGACATAATCGGCAATGTCATCATCCCTTGTGAACAGGATCGAGAGCGGAAAGTTTCTCGCATGCGAAAAAAGTCGCTGCCCGTAGCTCTCAAAATGGAGACCGCTATGTCGCAGAATGTCCAGTGAGGCATCGCTGAGGCGACCCGATCGCTGCAGGGCGAGTTTTAACTGACCGTTTCCATTCATCAACGAGCGTGAACCAGACATGGTGGCTGACTGTCTTCCATAGATTGCGCGGACGGTGCCGGGGCGTGTTTCCCGGGCAGATCAATCGCTCTTGTACCACGATTGTGAGTTTTCCTACAATAAATCTCGATGAAACTGGGCAATCCGACCTACCGTCGAATCCGTTGGGAAAAGTCACCTGGTGGGTGAATCGTCACATCGAGTGCGATCCAGATCAGAAGTGAAAGCGGGTAGAGCAGGATGGGCAAGGCGATCACGATCACGACGCCCAGAATCTGCATGTGTAGAACCGAAAGGCTGGTCAGCGCAATCAGACCGATCACGAGGGCAATGCCAAAGAAGATCATGAATACGAGGCTGACGGCATAGGCACCGAGAAAGTACCCATCCTCATAGGCGAAGAGCGTGCCACATGATGGACATCGCTTGTGCAACGTGGAGAGGTTGGCGAAGGCACCACGACCACCGCAATAGGGACAACGGCGGCGAAATGCCCGGCCGAACGTTTGCAGAAAGCGCGATAACCGTGAGTCGGCCAGATCAACCGGTCGCTTCGGGTGTTGCTGAGATGCCAAAATTCTTGCTCCAGAGGAAACGTCAGGCAGGTTCAGACTGCCTCGACAGTGATGCCACCATCGATCAGTTCCTGCACTTGCGGTTTTGGAAGTCCGGTATCGGTAATGATTCGGGAGACCTGATCGAACGGAGCCACCCGAACCATCGCGACCTTGCCGAACTTGGTGTGATCGGCAATGACGATGGTTTGACGAGCTGCATGTATCAATGTCTGATCGCTGTGGGATTCTGAAAGGTTCTCGGCGGAGAACCCGTAGTCACTGTGGATTGCCCGACTTCCCAGAAACAGGATGTCGGCGCGAAGA
>JBBJOX010000035.1:1110-2898 GCA_037724245.1 Thermomicrobiales bacterium
TTCTCGGCCAGCGATCCCAGGGTTGTCATCTCTGAATGTCGGAGAATGCCACCGAGCGTAATCACGGTGATGTGCGGGTACTGGGCCAGAAGCAAAACGATGTTCAAGGCATTGGTGATCACAGTCAGTCCGGATCGAGACGCCAGATGAGGCACGATCTCCGCCGCCGTTGTTCCGCTTGAGATAATGATTGTTGCGCCGTCGACGACGTGCGTGGCTGCCGCTGCACCGATTCTTCGTTTCTCATCGACTTGCAGCGATGATCGCTTGAGCAACGGCGGTTCCGGCATGTGCGCAGGTGTGCGCACGCGTTTGGCTGCGCCTCCATGTGCGCGTTCGAGCAGGCCCCGTTGGCTGAGTTGGCTCAGATCTCGGCGAATGGTCGCTGGACTCACGCCAAAATGCTCGCTAAGTTCAATTACCGTCAGGCTGTTTCGTTCCTCAACCAGTTCCACCAGATGTTGCCGTCGTTCCGCATCGAGCATGTGCGCGCCCTTCGCTTGCGTTTGTGTTCATTTATGCGCATTATGCCCCAATTTTCGGCATTTGCCATGAAATATGTCCTTGAATGCTGACCATCTCCAGCACTCTTGACAGGGTACTGCGCGGCTCGCATACTCCGGCGACGCAGCAATGACCATGTACAAATGTCGATATGATCACGGGTTGAGCCCGCAGGAGTACGCTTGTGCACAAGGCGACATTTGCAGTTGACCGCACTGCGGTTATCGGCAAAATCGATCCGCGTCTTTACGGATCCTTCATCGAACACCTTGGTCGTGCGGTGTACGGCGGGATCTACGAACCGGGACATCTCACTGCTGACGACGCTGGCTACCGGCAGGATGTGATCGATCTCGTCCGCGATCTGGATACTCCGGTCGTGCGCTATCCGGGAGGCAACTTCGTATCCGGATACAACTGGGAAGATGGCGTCGGACCCGTCGATCAGCGACCTGCCAGACTCGATCTCGCATGGGCGACGACGGAACCCAACCTGATTGGCACCAACGAGTTCGCCGATTGGGCCAGGCGTGCCGGAACCGACGTCATGATGGCAGTCAATCTCGGTTCTCGTGGTATCGACGAAGCACGCAATCTGCTCGAGTACTGCAATCACGCATCGGGCACTGCCTTCAGCGATCTGCGTCGACAACATGGTGTGGAACAGCCACACAATTTCCGCCTTTGGTGCCTGGGCAACGAGATGGACGGACCCTGGCAGATCGGGCACAAAACCGCCGTTGAGTATGGTCGCCTCGCCAATGAAACGGCCAAGGTCATGCGCGCCTTCGATCAGAACATCGAACTCGTTGCCTGTGGCAGTTCGCACCGACGCATGCCGAGTTTCCCCGAGTGGGAATCGACCGTACTCGATCTCACGTACGACGAAATCGACTATCTCTCGCTGCACAGTTACCAGCGCAAACGTGGTGAAGACACAGGATCGTTTCTGGCGCAGAATCTGGAGATTGACGAGTTCATCGATATCGTCGTGAACGCCTGCGATCTGGCGGGAGCGAAACGCCGTTCGAACAAGAAGATTCATCTGTCGTTCGATGAGTGGAATGTCTGGTATCACAGTAACAAGCGGGATCAGGAATACCGGGACGCCCGCCTCTGGCACATCGCCCCGCCGTTGCTCGAGGATATCTACACACACGAGGATGCACTTGCCGTTGGCTGTTTCCTGATCACGCTGCTCCGACATGCCGATCGGGTCAAGATTGCCTGCATCGCACAATTGGTCAATGTCATTGCGCCGATCATGACGGTCACCGGTGGTGG
>JBBJOX010000035.1:2908-14141 GCA_037724245.1 Thermomicrobiales bacterium
TACTATCCGTTCCTGCACGCTTCCAGGTTCGGACGGGGGGTCAGCCTGGCGCTCGATATCGTTTCGCCGACCTACGATTGCGCCGATCGCTCCGAAGTGCCGTATCTCGAGGCAACTGCAACCCTGGATGACGGAGCCGGAACGATGACCATCTTTGCGGTCAACCGCCATCAGACCGATGAATTGACGATCGACGCGGATATCCGGGCTTTCGCGGGTTGGTCCATTGTCGGACACAACGTGCTCGAGCATCCGAATGGACAAGCCGCCAACACCGCGGAACGGCCCGATACAGTGGTCCCGCACGATCAGGGGAATGCATCGATCGAAGATACATTGCTTCACGCCACGCTCCCCCCAATGTCGTGGAATGTGATTCGATTGCAGAAGATGGAGCAGCCTGTTCGCTGAAGTCAAAGTGGTACATTTGTTCCAATTCTGATGCTTGGTCATGTTCCGGTAGGGGTTGAAGCAGCGTGCTCGCCAAAGTCTTCAGTTGTGCCGTCGTCGGACTCGATGGAGTGCTTATCGAAGTTGAGGTCGATGTCGGCACCGGGCAGCCGGGGATCGTTCTGGTTGGATTGCCCGACAAGGCAGTCGACGAGAGCAAGGAGCGCGTTCGTTCAGCGATTCGCAACTCCGGCGGAAGAATTCCTCACGGCAGGATCACGATCAACCTCGCCCCGGCTGATCTGAAGAAAGCAGGTCCAACCTATGATTTGCCGATTGCGATCGGGATTCTGCTGGGAGGGAATCAGCTGATTGCCGATCTTTCGGATTCACTGATCGTTGGTGAGCTTTCGCTCGACGGCATCGTGCGCCACACCCCGGGCATCATTTCGATGGTTTCATTGGCCGCTGAAAAAGGGTTGAAACGGGCCTTCGTTCCCGCTATCGACGCGCCGGAGGCCTCACTGGTGCAGGGGGTCGATGTCTATCCGATTCGAACCCTGGCCGATTTCGTCAACCACCTGACAGGCGATGTGCCGATCGACGTTGTGTCGGGCGATCCGGGAGCACTGTCACGTCCAATCACCGACGCAATCGTCAACTTCGCCGACATCATGGGACAGGAGCACGTCAAGCGTGGCCTCGAGGTCGCTGCGGCAGGTGCGCACAACGTGATCATGTCGGGACCCCCAGGGTCCGGCAAGACGCTGCTGGCGCGGTCTCTGCCATCGATTTTGCCGCCTATGAGCATCGAGGAAGCGCTCGAAGTGACGCGTATCTACAGTGTGCGCGGGTTGCTTCCGCCAGACACGCCTCTGGTTCGCGATCGGCCATTCCGTTCGCCGCATCACACCACCAGCCATGCCGGGCTGGTTGGCGGCGGGAGTTGGCCCCGACCGGGTGAGATCAGCCTGGCCCATCGCGGAGTCCTGTTTCTCGATGAATTACCGGAATTCAGTACGCAAACGCTCGAAGTCCTGCGACAGCCGCTGGAAGATCGCCGGGTCTCGATTGCCCGCGCTTCGGGAACAATCGGCTTCCCAGCGAACGTCACGCTAGTCGCTGCGATGAACCCGTGTCCATGCGGATTCTATGGCGATCCAGTTCGAGAATGCCGATGTGCGGCATCTGCTGTGGCGAGGTACCAGAAACGGATCAGCGGTCCACTCCTCGATCGGATCGATATCCATCTCGAAGTGCCCCGCATCGATTATGAACAACTCGCAG
Source organism: Thermomicrobiales bacterium (assembly GCA_037724245.1). Taxonomy (GTDB): domain Bacteria; phylum Chloroflexota; class Chloroflexia; order Thermomicrobiales; family UBA6265; genus JBBJOX01. The sequence goes on from JBBJOX010000035.1 coordinate 4,586, forward strand.
ATCGGCGTCCCGGTGAACGTTCGGAAAATGTGCGGACAAGGGTCGAACAGGCACGCGACGTGCAGCGACAACGTTTCGACGGAACCGAAATCATGACGAATGCCGATATGGGGCCGAAGGAGGTCCAGACCTTCTCCCGCCTCGACAGTGCGGGAGAGCAATTGATGCGAACCGCAGTTCGTCAGCTGAGTCTCTCGGCCCGTGGGTATCATCGCGTACTCAAGTTATCGAGGACCATTGCCGATCTTGCCGGCAGCGAACAGATACGCCCGGAACACGTTGCCGAATCATTGCAGTATCGACCGCGGCAAACCGACGCCTGACGCGAATTTGGTCGCTGTGCCAGATATGCCCTGAGTTCTCAGGTTCACATCTTCGAATCAACCAGCATTTCGCGTACTCCGCTGGTAATGTCCGGAGGCCAGTCGCTCCGTTTGGAACTGGGTTGCAGTCCCATCTGATCAACCTGGAGCTGCTGGAATCCGAGTCCGAATGCGGGGCTTTCGTCCGCCAAAAGCCAGTGATCGTCAAGCAGCGGATCGGCAATCTGACTCGTCGCGTCCTGCCCCGATATGGTTCGCCACTCGTCCCAACCCACTCTGCGCTCCTGGCCCGGTGCAAGGATCTGAAGCCAAACCTCTTTGCCGGATTGCCAGATCAGATTGTGATCCCAGATGTTGCCGTGGCTGGAGACGGATTCCTCTTCGGGCACCACATTGTTAAAGGCATAAACGGGGCGTTGATTGTCCCGCGAAACCAGGATATTGCGTTCGAAACGGTTGTGCTGGAATCCTTGCGAATCTGTGCCCATCCGTTCCAGTTCATACACCGAGGGCCATTTCTGGAATCGCAGCAGATCGTCTTCGGCCTCGTGAACGATGTTATTGAACACGTGATTCGAGTGTCCGGAAACGATCAGGATGCCTGAATGCGTGGTGTCGGAAACGATGTTCCCTTCGATCGTGACGCCGCTGGTCCAGTCGTCGAGATAGATCCCGTAGGCCCAGGGCAGGAATGAATCCGGAGCCCGGGATGGCGGTTGGGCCGGGATGTTGTGGATGCGGTTGTAGCGAATCACTGTTCCCCGGTACTGCCAATCCCGGTCACAGAGGAAAATGCCGGCGGTTTCCGCCGTCTCTGCAGTCAGATGCCGGATGTGGTTGTACTCGAGTCGATGGTGATTGCCGCGCGAATGGATTCCCCAACGCGGTACGTCGTGGATCAGGCAGTGTTCACAAACGTTGCCAACGCCGGCGATAGCCACTGCCGCGGAGTGCTTTTCCTCGAGCCCAGTGTGATGGATGTAGCAATTGGTGATCAAGTGGTTGGCAGGTTCCGACATTGCCGTGAATGGCCGACGGACGCCTCCTGCTACCAGGATCCCGCCTCCGAGAATCTGCGAGACCTCGCAATCGGAAATCCGGCAGGATTCACCGGCGACGAGTCTGATCCCGCGGCCTATACAGTTGCGGATCGTGCACCCCTGGATCGTGACCGCAGCACAGGATTCCACTTTGATCGCGGCGTCGCTGGTACCTTCGCAGATCAGGTCACGAATTGTCAGATGGCTGACAACCACCCCATCCGGTGGATCGATCTGTCGGAGCACAGCGTCCCAGTACGGCCAATCGTCGTCCGATACATCGGCGATCCGGCGTTCCGAACCCTGAACGTCGAAGATGTGGCGCACTCCCGGAATCGTTATCGATGGATTGCCCGGGCCGATCGGAACGCATTCGATCGTGCCTGTTTGCTCGTGAGTGCGCCATTCACCGGGACTATCCAGGACCCCGGAAACGCTCTGAATATAAAAGCGTTGTCCTGGTCCAACATCGTAGGTCGCCGGGCGATCGAGCTGAATCTCGCCAGTTTCGGGGTCGTAATCGATGATTCGTCGCCGGTCGCTGCGGTAGTTCGCGCGCGGGAAGACGACGACCTCGGCACCGAGCAACGAATCGAACTCCGTCAAACCGTGGTCCCGGCACCAGAATCGTCGACGATTGCCGGAGTCTCCCTGTGGTGGCTCGTCGGCGTGGAGCCAGCCGCCGAACCATGGATCGCCCGGTTTCAGATTTGGATATCTGGCCGGTCGCATCCAGCGATTGTCGTCGAGCAACCCGCCAGTAACGCCTCCTTCCGGAACCTGACCGGTCCAGACATTGCCGCTATCACGCCTTTGCATGGGTACGTGGATGGATCCTGTGAGAACGACCGGGCCGTCTCCGGCCGAGCGCCACGTAACTGGAGCTCGCACGCTGCCAAAATCGGCTGTGGTGAGTGCAATCGACTGACGAATTCGATATGTTCCGACATGAATGACTATGTCGACCGGATCGACGAGCGTAGAGCCGTCCCTGATCCGTCGTTGTTCGTCTCGGGCAATCAGCAGCGCAGCGCTTCCATCGTCATCGTCTGGTGGATAAACATGAATGACAGTCATCGGCCCGAGTGTCCCTGATCTACGCAGCAAGCGTGTGGTTTGTCTGATTGTGCCCCAGTCTGGGCCCATGCAACAGTGCACGTGACCAACCAGCGCAATAGCGGCGACGATCAGGCGGGATTCCTCGCAGCTATTGCTGCCAAAGATGAAGACTCGCTGGCCAAATCCGACGATACCGTGGATGCCCGAACGCTGGCTTCGGGGCATGTACAGCGACGCAATCGTTCGTCAGCTGCCTCGACCAACGCGGTTTTCTGGACATGTGACGCTAGACTGTGGATTCTCCTTCGGATGAGCTCTGTTCGTCATCGAACTTCAGAAGACGGTTTCGGAAGAGCGCGACCGCCGCGGGATCCTTGATCATTGGCAGGTTGATGCGCACATTGATCAGGCACGCTGCGATCGCAGCGTCGGCCAGGATCAAGCCAATTCTGGCGTCGGATACAACATGTGGATTACCAAGTTCGGAGGTTCGCTGGAGAATAGGCTTCATCGCCTGAACATGCTCTGCCAATCCAAGCGGTACCTCGGCCGAGTCGAGCAACGAAGCCTGCATCTGCAGACGGCGGAATGCTTTCTCTTCCGGGGTCGAGCGGGGCAGGCTGCTGGCCGCGATGTATCCACCATAGGCGCGCTCGTCGGCGTCGCTCCCCGCCAGCGAAAAGATTCCGGCCGCTTTCAGCGCCGCGTCAGCCTCCTTTAGTTCTGAAGTTGACTCCGATAGGCTGACGACCATGCGTCCAAGCGACATGGCAAGCGCCGCGACCAGACCGGCGACACTGCCACCGCCAGGAGTCGGAGCCTTCGAGGCCAACTGCTCGAGATAGACGCCAATGTTCCGCTGCTCGATCGGAACGGTCATGAGTCACTCGTCCCCGCTGCGACAGGCTGGGCGAATGTGTCCTCGAGCTCATTCAGAAAGTGGTCGTCATCATCGAATTCCAGTCGGTACGCCGATTCGTCCGAGAGTGGGGCGGGCGGTAGCACAAACCGAACCCAGCCTTCCTCAGCGCCTCGGCAGAGCAGTTCCGTGACTCTCGCTTCGAACTTGTTGTACGGCATATCAGGGGCGATGATCCGATAATACCGTTCGCCCATCCCGTTGCTGGCCCAGATCAGACGAATGATTTGACGATACTTCGTTTCCAGTGGTGATGCCGACAGCTCGTTGGACATCAATCCCCGCACGATCGCGCTGTACTTGCCCATGATTCGGGTAGGAGAAGCGCAAACCGGGCAGGCACCGTCGGTCACCTCATCGTGGCGGTAACTTCGCCGACAGGTATCGCACCAAAGATAGGAATCGTCAGCGTCGTTCGTGCGTTGTTTTCGACTGAAGAGCGGCATGTGAAATCGCTACCTTTCGTCGGAAATGGAAACCGCCTGCGACGCAATGTCAGTCAGGCGGTAACCGGCTACGAGTGCTCAGGATTTTGGACGAAGGCTAACTGCGGATCGAACGCCGCTCGTGTGTCTGATACCCGCCACCCTTGCCGACATTGGCCGCAGATGGTTGTGGGGCGCTGGTCTTGTCGGCCCATTTCTGGATCTTGTGCGTAATCCAGATACCGCCGATCATCATGATCACCGATATCAGAACTTCGACCGTATCGGAAAGAACGCCGAACGCGAGGGCCATGTTGGAAACAATCATTGTCGACGACTCCCTGAGTGAAACGACTGTTCTGCAACGAGGTTACTCAATGGTGATCGTTCCTTCCATGCCGGCCTGACGGTGACCTGGAACGGAGCAGTAGAACGTGTAGGTACCGGGTGCGGCATCTTCCGGAATCGTGATCGTTGTCTGGGCCCCACCTGTCAAATCCTGATCGATCGTCAGTTCATCGACTACAAAATCGTGCAAGACGACGCCGGGGTTGTTGACAGAGATCGTGTCACCAGGAGAGGCAGAAATTTCGGTGACCGACCACTGGTTCTGATCCGAAGCATTGACTTCGGCGACTGGTGCCGGACCTTCGGCTTCTGCTTCGGGAGACGCTTCCTCACCCTCCGGCACTGCTGTTGGTGGCACAGTTGGATAGGCGACAGGGTTGCCATCCTCGAGTACAGCCAGCTCGCCGCACTCTTCGAGATCCGGCGTTGCCGTGCATTCCTCGGCTAGCGTCTCGCCCGATGCCAGCACCGACTCGTTATAGACGTAGTTCCAGTCGACGTTCATCACGAGATAAACGAGTTCGTTGATTTCCTCGACATTGAGTTCAGTACCGAAGGCAGGCATGATCTTTGGTATCCGCGGATCGCTAGGAGCTCCGTTCAGCAATCGGTAGCGGATGAACGACTCGGCCGCTGCCTGATCAGCTGGATCGTCTGACTGGTAGGTGACCAGTTGAGCATCTTCGGCAACACCAATCTGGTTCAACGGCGCACCGATGCGATTGGGATCGCCGTTGTACCCCTGACCGTCAGTTCCATGGCACTGCAGGCAATACTGGATATAGAGTTCGGTACCGCGTTCGATCGCGACCACATCCTGCTCGGAGATCTCGCCACCGCGCCGGTTCGGCTCGTCGGCGATGTACACCGTCAGCAATGTGGCCAAGGCCACAAGCCCGATGATCACGACTGTCGCGAGCTTTTGAACAGCTCCCACGCTACTTCACTCCTCAACCACAAACGGACCAGGCCGCCAGCGTTCTATGCCGGATACGGCACTGCATCTTCCGGTGTGTAAACAGTTCGCTCAACCACGGTGTTCGGATTCGTGTCGACGGAAAGACTGCCGTCGTCATTGACGGTGATGGGCATGATATCGAGTGCGCGTGCGGCCGGACCGGAAATTCGGGAGCCGTTGTAATCGTAGACCGATCCGTGACATGGACAGATAAATTCTTGACGATTCTCGATATACGGTACCGTGCATCCGAGATGGACGCATTTCCAGTACAACGCCTCGACACCATCTTCAGTCTGCACGACGTAGAACTTGCCTTCCTGGAACCGGTACGGAGCACCGCCAACTTCTGGAACATTCTCGGCAGCAACCGGGAATGTTCCGCCGAACCCACCGCTCTTGTTTGGCCAGAGCAGGTAGACGAAGCCACCGGCGATCTGTGCGGTCACGATTCCGACAGCACCCAGCGCAGCATTGCGCGTGAAGGATCGTCGAGAGCGCAGCTTTCGGGCCGGAGATTCGGCGAGACTACCGGGATGTGCCCCGGCGACGAGTGCGGTCAAGTGACTCAGCACACTTCCCAGGGCCATCCCTGCCAATGTTCGCAACAACGGTGTCATACGATCTCGTTCCTTATCCGGTCATGCAGGGTCAGCGCCCGGTTGGTATCAGGGCACCGACTGCACCGAATGAAAATCAATGATGCTCGAGCGGAAGATTCCATGGCCACGTCAGTTCCTGACCTTCGCCCCGGAACGATGTCCCGAAGATCGAGAGCAGAATGTAGGTGACAAAGAATCCGGTAAACAGGGCAATGATCAGTTCGCGGCGAGTTGGCTTGAAGATGCGATTGACCAGGATGATGAGAGCGACGATACCGGCGTTCACGATCAGGAATGAGAGGACGATACCGCCAACCCACTCTGGTGCGCCCTGCTCATCGATCAACCACTGGCCAATTCCGAACTGGGTTCCGCGTCCGAGTATTTCGTCGAGAATCAGCATTCCGGTTTCGACCACGATCGTGAAGATGGTGGTGAAGACGATGATGGCCCGGCCCTTGGAAGACGTTCCAAGAATACCGACGCCGAGGGGACTACGATCGAAGTAGGGGATGGCGGCGATTCCGCCGAGGGCGAGTGTCGGGAAGATGACTCCGGCCAGGCCAGCGTCCATGTGCAGCAGCAGTTCCTGCAAGTTGAGGAAGTACCACGGCGCCTTCGATGGATTCGGCGTCTGGTTCGGATTAGCCCGTTCCAGCAACGGTGCGTTGACCGTTACCGAGAGCAGGAAAAGGATTGCGAGGAAGACGACCGCGCAAACGGCCTCGACCACGACGAGGGATGGCCAAACCATGACCTCGTCCTCGGCCAGATCGGTTGGCCGCGCCAATGCGCGACCCCGAACCAGCTCGAGCAGTTTCTGACGTTTCGCGTCGTCAATGGCTCCCGAAGAGCCTGGTTGACGTTCTGCAAGTTCAGCCATTGGCGTCCGTCCTCAATCCGTACCTACGAGCCTGAATCCGATGTGCGTGGTGCCTAAAGTGGGCCAGAAATGCCGCCGTCCTTGCGAATTCTCCAGAAGTGCACGGCCATCAGGAATGCCGCGACGAGTGGCAGGAAGATCACGTGCAGGGTGTAGAAGCGAATCAATGTGCTTTGGCCGATCTGGAAATCGCCCAGCAGCAGGCGGTTGACCTGCGGTCCGACGATCGGGGCGGCTCCACCAATTTCGGAACCGACAGTGATCGCCCAGAATGCGAGTTGATCCCAGGGCAGAAGGTATCCGGTGAATGAAAGCAGGAATGTGATCACGAGGAGCAATACGCCGATCACCCAGTTGAACTCACGGGGCGGTTTGTACGATCCGGTGTAGAACACGCGTCCCATGTGCAGGAAGACGGCGATCACCATGCCCTGGGCCGACCACCGATGCATGTTTCGCATCAGCTGTCCGAAGGTGACACTGGATTCGATATCGAGCATCGATTCGTAGGCCTGCGCATCCGACGGGATGTAATAGAACATCAGAAGCACGCCGGTCATGGTCAGGACCAGGAACATGAAGAACGAGAGTCCGCCGAGACAGAAGGTGTAGGTCACCTTCGTCGCATAGCGTTTGATCTTGACGGGATGAATGTGGAGAAAGACGTTACTGGCGATAATCAACGCCTGATTGCGTTGGGTGTCTGGATAGCCGTGGCGAACAACCGAACGCCACAAGGCTGAGCCTGTGATGCGATCGGCCAGCGTCTGATCACGCCTCATATTCGTGCTCCTCCAACATTCCCAAAAGTGCTTGCCGTCGCGCGGCGACGGACTCGATTAACTGTGGTTGGAACCCATCCGCCTGTCCGAGCGCGTCCAGCCTGAACGCGATAGATGATGCGGAGAGTGTTGACTTCATTCTCATGTCTGGCTTTGATCTCGGTCAAGGCTTCCTCTGGCGCTTTTTGTATCGGACTGCAACGCTTTTGAGATACATCCGCACGTGGAAACGAGTCTAGCCTATGCCGATGAGGATAGGTACCCGAGCCAGGAACCTGCAATCATCGACATCGCCTCCTGTATTGTTGATGGGGCGCTATAGGAAACCATAAGTGCAATGAACCAGCAGGAGTCAAATGTGACCGAGATGACTGACGAAGAGGAGAAGGACGGCATTCCCGTCGTGTTTGCTGCAACCATTCACGAATGGCGCGACTGGCTGGACCGTGAAGGGCCATCCGCCCAGGCCGTCTGGCTCGTTTTGTTCCATACATCCAGCTCCCGGCCCAGCATCCGGTACGCAGAGTCGATCGAACAGTGCCTGTGCTTCGGATGGGTCGACAGTAAATCGATCCGGCGGGATGAAGAAAGTGCGTACCTCAGGTTCACACCGAGGAAACGGACGAGTACCTGGAGCAAGGTCAATCGCCAGCGCGTGCAGGAGATGACCGAAAAGGGATTGATGACGCCCCGCGGCCAGGCAATGATCGATTACGCCAAGGAAAACAATCTATGGGAGGTGCTCACCGATGCGGAGTCAGACCAGATCCCGGAGGACCTGCAACTCCTCTTCGATCGAAACCCGATGGCACTTCAGCATTTCGAGGTATTTCCACCATCTTCCCGCCGCTTGATTCTCGAGTGGATCGCCAAGGCCAAACGCCCGGATACCCGGCAGCGGCGGATCGAGCAAACGGTTGAACTCGCGGAGCAGAATGTCCGGGCGGCACATCCTGGACGCTGATCGAGACGGGGTTTGCCTTGGATGAAGGAGTCGGGATGGTGGGCGTTACAGGACTTGAACCTGTGACCTCACGGATGTGAACCGTGCGCTCTGGCCAGCTGAGCTAAACGCCCGTATGGGACGCCGGGAGTATACACGTCACTCTCCCGGCATCGCAATCAGCTTTTGACAATGGCGATCGCGTCGACCTCGACCAGAACCCCCATCGGGAGCTTGGAAACCTCGACTGTGCTCCGGGCCGGTGCACTATCGCCGGTGAAATATGATGAGTAGACCTCGTTGAAGGTGGGAAAGTCGCCAAGATTGTCGAGATAACATGTCGTTTTGACCACGGATTCGAGTGACGCTCCGGATGCTTCGAGCAGCGCTTTCAAGCTGGTCAGTACCCGTTCGGCCTGGTCACGGATTGTCGAGCCAACGATTTCCTTGGTTTCCGGGTTCAACGGAATGACGCCCGCGGTGAACACGAATCCATTGGCAACGATTGCCTGGGAGTAGGGCCCGATCGCTGCTGGTGCCTGATTGGTCTGAACAACCTGTCGCGCTGTCATCGTGAGGGAATCCCTTCTGCTCTTGTCTACGTTTAATGAGTAACTCCCTGCAACCTTGCGTCAGGGTTCATGGTGCCATTGAGCCGTCCCAGTTTCGACAATCGGTGGGTAGAAGGCAACCTCTCGCAATGAATCGACATCATGCCCTAGGCCAACATTTGGGTGTAGAAAGCCTGCCGGGAACGGCCAGTACGGACGTATACTACACAGGTGGAACAATGCTGCCAGCCTTTCCTCCACCATTCACATCGAACGCCGAACGCATCAACTGGTGAATCAATGAATCCAGCTCAGCCATTTCATTCCGGAGCCCACGCGACCACGAGCTCCAAGGCTCAGGTTGCCGTCCACAAGCCGCTCCTCCCTAGACTTTCGCAGTACGCGACGGTGGCCCTCGTAGCCCTGTTCGCGCTCTTCCTCGTTCTCGTGGCAACACTCGCTGTCTACGGAGCCACCAGATCCGAAAAGGCCTATGCCGGTGTCTCGATTGCTGGAGTGGATGTCAGTGGACAGAGTCGATCCGAAATCAGCGCCCGTGTCGATTCGAGTTTCTATGAATATCAGCAGCAACCGGTAGCACTGGTTGCCAACGGTGAAACCTTCGTAACCAGCCTCCAGAATCTCGGCGTCACGATCGACAAGGACGCCACGATTGAACGCGCCATGAATTACGGTCGGTCAGGGAGCTTCTGGGACAGATCG
>JBBJOX010000036.1:0-14016 GCA_037724245.1 Thermomicrobiales bacterium
TCGAGTTTGGAAAGAAGCGAGCTGACGTGGAACTTGACCGTGTGATCGGATATGCCGAGTTCACGGGCTATGGCCTTGTTGGGCAGACCCGCGGCCACGAGTTGCAGAACTTCCTGCTCCCGTGGGCTTAGAGGGCCTGATTCCGCGTAGACATCGAGGCGTCGCGGTTCGATTCCGCCGGTATGCCAGTTCAGCGTTGGATCGGTCACCGTCAATCCGGCGGCGAGGGCGTGGATCGCGGCGATCAGGGTCGTGCTGTCCACATCCTGCGCCACCGCACTGACGCGCGTCTTGTCCTGTATGTCGATTGTCGGCGCTCCGACCCAGAGCAGTGGCAGCTCTTCGGCCCGCGCCAGATTGAGCAGTGCAACAAGGGCATCGCGCGGCACATCGCCAGAATCAACGAGCACGATATCGGTTGCCAATGGCAACGCGGTCGTCACCGATTCCGGTGCCAGGAGTGACTGGAATCGGACAGACGTCGGGCGGATCGATTCGTCGGACTGAAGCAGCGAGGCCAGCCCGGCCCGAACCGACGGGTAGGCGGCCAGCACGGCAACCACCACCGGATCCCGAATCGAGGTCGGTCGAAAGCGCTGTGACGACTGGAATTGTTCATCAATGAGCGAGGTTGGCATGGTCACCTCCGGCAGCCTGTTTATCGATGTGCCCTGTGCTCTGGCCGCACGGTTGGAATCACGTCCAGGGATTGCTTGCTGCCACCACGAAGAATGGTCGCCGTCAATGGCTGACCGATGTGGTCGCCTCCAAGCAGGTGTTGCAGGTCCGAGGCATCCGACGTTGGATGCTCGCCCAGAGATACCAGAATATCACCGACGATCAGCCCCGCCGTAGCGGCCGGACTTTCTGGAGCGACGCCGGCAATCAGCAGGCCAACTTCCTGACCATTGACCGTCTCTCTCGCCTGCTCCGGGAGATCGACTGTCTGCGAGGTGATGCCGATCCACCCATTCCGGACCTGTCCGAATGCAACGATTTCGTTGACGATTCGTGTCACCTGCGTAGCTGGAATCGTGACGCCACTCCCATCCCGGGTCAGCCCCGAGGTGTTGATGCCCAATGCGTTGGCCGATGAATCGATCAATGGTCCACCCGAGAAACCTGGAAGCATCGCGACATCGGAGTAGATGACGGCGGCGCTGGCGCGGCGTCGTGACCAGAGTGATCCAATGCTGTTAACAACGCCAAAACTGGCGCTGACCTGCTTGCTGCCAAGGAAGCCGACGGCGAGGACGAGTGTCCCGACGCGGGCGTCCCGATCGCGGACAGTGATGGGAGTCAGACTCCCGGTTTCGGGCCGGAGAACGGCAATGTCGCGACTGACATCGCGACCGAGCAAGGTAACGCCGATCGACTCCCCGTCGATGCCGATTGCCAACCGGTCTTCGCGCTCGACCACGTGGCTGGCGGTGACGATGACCGGTTGCCCATCACTCGACGTCCAGAACGTTCCTGAGGCCGGGCGACGTCGCCGACCGTAGACGGTCACTGTACTGGTCGCAGCCTGTTCGACTGCGTCTGCAAACGCTTCGGAAATGTTTGTGAGATCGGTACTCATGAATGAAACTCCATACTTTTGAGACACTTTCGTAGATTCGTTGGCATGTCTGTCAGCTACGATTGCACCTATGGTAGAAAACTCCACGCAGCCACGCATCCGACGATCGAGCAGGATTCGGCCCGGCCAAGCGGCTAGGCAGGTCGTCCAGACAGCGGTGGGCCGCGCGGGCCAAACGCCAGGCATTGGTAGACTTCAGCCGTTGTTTCGTACCGGTGGGTTCAACCGACCAGACAGGATTGCGTTTTGAGGACAGCACCACCATGGCGTTAGATACAGCAGGTAATTTCACGGGGGAATCGATCATCGAAACCCGCGCCCTGCGCAAACAGTTCAAGAAATTCGTCGCGCTCGAACACGTTGATCTGAAGATTCCCAGAGCTTCGGTGGGGCTTCTCGGAGCCAATGGAGCGGGGAAATCCACCCTGATCAAGTCGCTGCTGGGTTTGACCAAACCATCTGGCGGAAGTGCAACCGTCGTCGGATTCGACACCCAGACCGAAGGTACCAAGGTTCGGGAGCATGTCGGGTATATGCCCGAGGCCGATGCTCTGCCGATGGCAACCACGGCCGCGGACTTCGTGGCGCATATGGCGGAAATGAGCGGATTGCCTTCCCGCGCCGCTCGTCAGCGTGCGGCCGATGTGCTCTATCAGGTTGGGTTATCCGAGGAGCGCTACCGCCTGATCAAGGGATTCTCGACCGGGATGAAGCAACGGGTGAAACTCGCCCAGGCGATCGTTCACGATCCGCAACTGGTGTTCCTCGATGAGCCTACAGCAGGACTCGATCCCAAAGGGCGGGAGGAAATGCTCGAACTCGTTGAGCGGATCTACCGGAATCTCGGAATCGCCGTCGTCTTTTCGTCGCACATTCTGGAGGATATCGAGCGAGTCTGCGATTACGTGGTCATTCTCGACAGTGGCCGGCTGATGACCTCGCAACCACTCGGTGGTATCGGCGACGTACTCGGTGAGGTGACGTTGCGGATCGACGGTAGTCTCGACAACTTCGCAGCGAAACTCGGGGAGTTCGGGATCAAGACCCGGAATGGCGAAGATGACGGAGGGAACTCCGAATTGATCGTGACCGCCACCGACGAGCGTGTGTTCGATTTGATTCGGGATGTCGCGGTGCATCAGAACGTCGCAATCCGGGCGCTCCGCTCCCGATCGAGATCACTCGAGGATATCTACCTTGGCACGGTCGGCGCAGGAAAGGGGATCGAAGATGGCGACTAACGATATTGCCCCGCAGCCTGCCGGGCGCTATGGCGAAGTCTTCGATCGCGGATACCAGCATTATGATGGCAAACGCCTCGGACGACCTCAGGCGTTTCGCTCACTTGTTGGGTATTCGATGAAGCGGGCCATGGGTATTCGAAAACCATGGACGTCGAAAATCCTGCCGTTTGTGCTCTATCTGGCCGCGATCATTCCGCTGATTGTGATGATTGGTATTTCGGCGATCGTGCCGCAGGCAGAGTTTGCTTCCTACAGCGGCTACTTTCAGGGAATCATGCTGATCGTCGGCATCTTCGTGGCCACGATCGCACCGGAAATGGTCTGTGTCGATCGGCGCGAAAAGACACTGCCTCTCTATTTTGCGCGAGCGATTTCGCGCATGGACTATGTTTTGGCGAAACTGACGGCGACCTCGATCCTGACGATGACGATTTCGGTGGTTCCTGCCGTTCTGCTCTGGCTCGGTACGCAACTTGTCGACGATTCTCCGTGGACAGCTATCCGGGAAAATCTCGACGATCTTGGTCGAGTCTTCGTGATCGGTGCGTTGATTGCCCTGGTTCTTGGCACCTCGGGATTGGCCGTGGCATCGACCACATCGCGCAAGGGTGTGGCGGTAACAGTCATCATTCTGGCGTTCATCATGCTGACGGCAACGACGGCGGCGATCTTCGAAATAGTCGATGCGGACTGGCGCAGATACTTCATATTCCTGAGCCTGACCGATGTGTTCAACGGATTCATGATCGAGTTTCTGGGTACCGGAGAATCCACGGTGGCTGAAGAGGCCAATTTTACCGCGGTGCAGTACCTCACCTTCATGATTGGACTTGTGATTGCGGGCGTGATGTTCATCCGCTGGCGATATGCTCAACGGGACGATTCCTGAGATGACTACCAGACAGCAGTCACCTCAGCGTGACAACGCACACGAACCGGGACAAACCGGAGGCGAAAACGTACGGATCAGGTTTGATGGGGTGTCGCGATGGTACGGCGATATCGTCGCCGTATCCGATGTCAGTTTCGGAATCGGGTCGGGCGTTACCGGCCTGCTTGGTCCTAACGGTGCCGGCAAATCGACATCGCTCAAGATGATGGCGGGATTACTGGCAGCCTCGGCGGGAACGATCACGATCGGCGGAGAACCAGCCCGGGGTCGTCCCCACACCTATCGCAACCTTGGTCTGGTTGCGGAAACCGAGTTGATCTATCCATTCCTGACCGGGCGCGAGTTCGTGCAACTCAATGCGCGATTACAGAAAGTTCCCCGGGCAAAGGAAGCAGTCGAACGCGCCATCGATATGGTTGAGATGGGACCAGCAGCCGAACGGCGCGTCGGTGGGTATTCGAAGGGTATGCGTCAACGGATCAAGGTAGCGGGAGCACTGGTCCACGATCCGGAAATCATTCTGATGGACGAGCCGCTGAACGGAACCGATCCGGTCCAGCGGGCGCAGTTGATCCGGCTGATCCGGCACCTCGGGAGTTCCGGCAAAACGGTCGTCGTCTCGTCGCACGTGCTTGTCGAAGTCGAGCGCTTCGCCCAGGATATTCTGGTGATCGTCAATGGCAAACTCGCTGCCGCCGGGGATTTCCGGGCAATTCGCGACAAGATCGATTCGCACGATCACTCGATCCGGCTGCGGGTCTCCGACTCGCGCCTCTTTGCCAGCCAACTGATCCGGATGCCCGGTGTGACCTCGGTCACGATCGACAAACACGATCGGGTGATCGCCGAAACAAGCGATGTTCGGGCATTCTACAAACAGGTCCCGATCGCAGCCCAGCAGCAAAATGTCCGACTTTTTGAAGTTCAGGCAGCAGACGAATCATTGCAGTCCGTCTTCTCGTACCTGGTGGAGCGATGATGAACATGCTTCCTATTACATCATTGACGCTGCGACAGTTCCGCCGTGGCAAATCCTTGTTCGTGGTCATCGGTATCTACGCCTTTTCGCTCCTCTTCGCCCTGATCCGATTTCTGCCCGGTAGTTCCGATGCCCTGCGCGATACCCGGTCGGTGATGGGCGAGGGGATTTACCTCGGTATCGTGACCGCAACGCTGCTGCCTCTGGCCACGCTGATTCTGGCGACGGCAGCGCTGGGCGACGAAATCGAGGACAAAACGCTGCAGTATCTCTCGTTGAAGCCGATCAGCCGGACCCGGATCGTGCTCGAGAAGTTCGTCGCCGTCATGCTCGTTTCGATACCGATCGCCTGGATCATGCTGATAATCACCTATCTGGTGCAGTGCTGGGGTTATATCGAGGATACGAACGACTTCATCGTCCCCATCCTTGCTTCCAGTACGGTCGGTATTCTTGGATTCGGGGCGCTGTTCATGCTGATCAGCATGCTGATCCAGCGAGCCCTGCTGGTTGGCATCTTCTATGTCTTCGTCTGGGAATCGGCCCTCTCGAGATTTCTGCCCGGTATTCGCTCGATCAGTGTTCGGCACTATTCACAATCGCTCTTTGTGCGTATGCTGGATGACCGGCGGATCGAGATTACAGGTCCATCGGCGACCACGACCGTGCTGGTCACGATCACGTTGCTGGTGACGCTCTGCGTGATATTGGCCACGGTGCGAATGCGATCGATGAATCTCGAGTAGAGGATGCGTCCAGTGTCAGACCTTGGAATGTGGCCCACGGAGAAGCGTCCGATGGGTGTCGGGATCATGATTCCGAGAATCATCGGCGGGCCAAACGGTCGCGATCCCCGATTCGAGGATGTGCTCGCGATCTGCAAAACCGCCCACGCTTCGGGATTCGATTCGATCTGGTTCGGTGATCACTTTTCGTGGATGAACGACGATGGCTCGATTGCGCCGCGTTGGGAAACATTCACGATGATGGCGGCTATTGCCGCGTCGGTTCCGGATGTTCTGCTGGGTACGATGGTTGCCTGCACCGGGTACCGAAATTCCGGATTGACCGTGAAGACTACGGAAGCACTCGATGAAATCAGTGGTGGCCGGATCATTCTCGGGATCGGTGCTGGCTGGAACAAGCCGGAATACGATCAGTTCGGCTATCCGTTCGATCATCGGGTTTCCCGTTTCGAGGAAGCAATCCAGATCATCCGACCCCTGTTGCGGGAGGGGCAAGTCGATTTTCAGGGGAAGTACGAAGAGGCGAACAATGCGGTCAATGTGCCGCGTGGTCCACGTGCGTATGGGGCACCGATACTCTTCGGGTCCAATGGCGAACGCATGCTCGGCCTGCTCGCGAAGTACGGCGATGCCTGGAACTCTGGCTGGATCAGCAGTCCGGACGAAGCCAGCGAGCCGGTCGCGAAGCTGGAGCGGATTTGCCGGGAGCATGGTCGCGATCCGGAGACCGTTGCCAAAACCGCCTGCGTCTATTTCTCAATGCGGGGAGAATCCATCGGTTCGGCCAAACTCTTCGAAGGGAATGTGGAACAACGAGCCACGCTGATGGCGCAATTCCGGGATCGTGGATTCCGCCATATGATGACGGCCTTCGATCACTGCACACCTGAAACCATTGCTGAACTCGGAGCATCGCTCCCGTTGCTCGACGCCATATCCGCCGCTTGAGGCACACCAGGAGAAAACATGTCTGTACCAGCCATAGCCACATCACACTGGGTTCAGGGAAAAAGACCGATGGGGGTCGGCATCATGGTGCCGATCGCCGAGAATGGTCATTTCGGCCCAACACCGAGGTTCTCGGATGTCCTCGAGGTGTGTCAGGCGGCAGCCGACGCCGGGCTCGATTCGCTCTGGTTCGCCGATCACTTTTCGTACACGGCAGAATCCGGCGATATTCGCGGCTCGTGGGAAGTGTTCACGATCATTGCTGCGGTGGCGGCGGTAGTTCCCAACCTGCAACTCGGAACGATGGTGGCCTGTACCGGCTTTCGCAATCCCGGTGTGTTGGCCAAGACTGCCGAAGCGATCGATGAAATCAGCGGAGGTCGATTCGTCCTCGGGCTCGGCGCCGGTTGGCACAAGCCGGAATACGATCAGTTTGGGTTCCCATTCGATTACCGGGTTACCCGATTCGAGGAATCACTGAGCATCATTCATCCGCTTCTTCGCGAGGGCAAGGCAGATGTTCAGGGAACGTACTTCCAGGCAACAAACGCCGTCAACGCGCCGAAGGGGCCGCGTCCTTCCGGACCGCCGATTCTGATCGGATCGAACGGCGATCGGATGCTCGGATTGCTCGCCAAATATGCCGATGCTTGGAACACCGGCTGGCACAACAATACGGACAAAGTCATCGGTCAGATCGAGAAGTTGAATCAGGCCTGCGAGGTGATCGATCGTGATCCGGCGAACGTCGCGAAGACGGTAGGCGCCAACTTCAAGATGGATCCAAGTCTCGATCGTCGCCCCGATCCCCTGATTGGCGGTACCGAGGAGCGCGCCACCCTGATGCGGGAATTCCGCGATCTCGGGTTCGTGCACCTCATCGCCGGTCTCGACCTGTGCACTCCGGATACGATTCATGAGTTCGCGAAAGCCGTTAATCTGCTCGACAAGTCCTGAATCCGATTGCCAAGGTGAAGGTAGGCGAGTAGGTTAGGTGGTACACGAACATGTCGAGATCGGGCAACGAATGAGGATGCTATGAGCCGTTTGGCAGTTGGCGTGGATTATGGTGGAACCAAAGTACTGGCGGCGGTTGTCGATGTCGACAGCGGCAAAGTCCTCGGAACGGGCAAGAAGCGGACCAGTGCCTCGGATGGTGGCGAGGAGTTGATGAAGCGCGTCTACAGCACGATCGATGATGCGCTGAAGACCACCGGTACCAAGGCGGTGGATCTGGTCGGCATTGGCGTCGGGATCGCAGGTCAGGTCGATCCCGAGTACGGACTTCTGGTCGGGACCGCCAATCTGAGCCGATCTGTTGTCGATTTGCCGATGGCGAAGATGCTGACCGAGCGATATGCCGTGCAGGCGCACATTCGCAATGACGTCCATATCGCGGCAATTGGCGAGGCCCGGTTCGGAGCCGGACGCGATGCCGATGATTTTGTCTGTATTTTTGTGGGAACCGGTATCGGTGGAGCAATGGTTCGCGGTGGTACCTTGGTAACCGGTTGGTCCGGCAATGCCGGTGAAATCGGACACACGACCGTGCAGGCCGACGGTCGGGTCTGTGGTTGCGGTGGACGCGGGCATCTGGAGGCCTACGCTTCCCGAACCGGCATGACAGCTGCCATTTACGGTGAGTGGCGCCGTGGTCACAAAACGATCATTTCCGGAATGTTGCCCGATGTCGATCCGGCGGCTCCCGGCAATGTCGCGATCAAGTCCGGTGTGTTGCTGAAAGCGGTCCAGGCTGGCGACGAAGTTGTGACGCAGATCGTGCTCGATGCAGGACGGTATTTGGGCATGGGGCTGGCATCGGTTGTCAATTTTGTGAATCCGCAGCGAATCATTCTGGGTGGCGGCGTGATCGAAGCGCTCGATCTGCTGTACAACACCGCTGAGCGCTGGACCCGGGCCGAAGCGTTGACCCACGCCGGTGAAGCTGTCCAATTTTCGCGGGCTGGTTTGGGAGACAATTCGGGCGCCGTCGGGGCGGCCGTCATCGCTGCCGAGGCGAACGCCTGATTGTCGTGAAACTGATGGTAGAATGCAGGGAATGTGAGCACTAAGCGATAGCGTCACATTCCATGTGAGTCGAGTTTTGGGATTTGCAGTCACGCTCGTGGCTGGTCGATGTGCGCTACTTTGGTCAATGATCGAGTTCCGTAATTGGAGGATGGCATGAGCTCCGACGTGATGAATGGTGCGCGCCAGAGCGCTTCACCAGATGCTGGCGAAGTCGCCGTGTTCGTGGATTTTGAAAATATCCGGTATTCGACAATCAACTCCTATGGGCGGGAGCCAGATCCCCTGGTCTGGAGAGACAAGGCCCTGAAGTACGGTCTGATGTCGGTTGCCCGCGCCTATGCCGATTTCGATCAGCATCCGGCCCAGGCGAGAACGAGGCTCGATGTCGCCGGGTTCGAACCGCAGCACTATCCAGCCAAAAAGACATCGGATTCCTACGGTCGCGAAAAAATCGCCTCCCGATCCGATCTCAATCTGGTCATCGACATCATCAACACGGTGCTGGTGCGGCCTGATCTGGAAACGATCCTGCTCTTCACCGGGGACAAGGATTTCATCCGGTTGGTCACCACGCTGCGCAACCGCCTTGGACGGCGCGTCATCATCTGCGGCGTTCCGGGTTCGGTCAGTCCGGATCTGGTCGCAGCGGCGGGTGAGGAAGATCCACTTGAGATGGCGCAGTCGCAAGATACCGATCTGGCCGTGGTCAAGGCGATCGACACCTATGTGAAGCAGCTGCATCCGGGATTCGTGCCAACGCAAAGCCATATGAGTCGGACCCTGTGGCGATTCCTCGATCGCAGCCTGATGGCATCGGAGCATATCGAGGCCAAGGTCATGGAGTTCCTGCGCAAGGGAATTCTCTCGAAACGCCAGACGATCAACGGGCAGGGTCAGGAGTTGGTCACCACTGAACTCAACCTGAGTCATCCATTGGTGCGGCAGGCACTTCCCGATCGTGAAGACGAGTGGGATCAGGATCAGGCGGTGGACGAAATGTATGCCGCCGAGGACGAGACTGAGTCCTTCGTGGCGGAAGAAGCGGCTGAGTACGACGATGTCTACGACGAGCCTCAGCCAGCGAATCTAACGAACGACGGATCGCCGAACGTCTGGAGTCAGAAGCACGAGCAGTTCCGTTATCAGCGACGTGTATCCACGACCGGACCTTCGGGACGCCGCCGCGGTTCATTCGGAGGCTAGGACACTCGCTTGCCAGCCAGCTGGATTGCCCGGCTGCGGTCGGAATGGCCACTTCTCCTGGTGCTGGCGGCATTTGCCGCCAGTGCTTTTGTTGTACCTACGCTTTCCAATATTGCGACAACAGACGACTGGGGATATGGCCGTTCCGTCGAAATCCTGCATGACGAAGGTCGCCTGACTGTCTTTTCGGTCGTCGCGGCGACGGCAGTCGGACAGGTACTCTGGGGCGGCCTGTTCGCCCTCGTGTTCGGGATGACCCTTGGTGTGATGCGACTTTCGACCGTCGTCATCGTGGCGCTGGGAGCGATCGCGCTCTACGGGATTCTGCGCGATCTGGGAGTCAGTCGAGGTCGCAGCGCGCTCGGCGTTGCAGTTCATCTCTTCAATCCACTCACGTTCATGCTGGCCTTCACCTTCATGACCGATCCGCATTTCATGTCGGTGATGCTGATCTCGGCCGCGTTCTACCTTCGCGGAATCAAGCCCGGCAGCTTCAACTGGCGACTTGTCGTGCTCGCCTCGTTCTTTGCAGGCTGGGCGTTCCTGATTCGGCAGCAGGGGGCGCTGATTCCGCTGTCGGTTGCCTGCTATTTACGGGCTACGCGTCAAATCTGGTTCAACTGGCAAAGTGTTCGCAGGTTACTGGCGGTTGGTGCCCTCCCGGCCGCGATGCTGATCGGGTACTACCTGTCGCTCCGCTGGATCCTGCCAATTGCCATCATCCAGACGAGTTTTCTCGATGAGGCAATCGGATACGGCTGGTCGGGAACATACCGCCAGGTTCGGCTGCTGACGTACATCGAGATGGCTTACCTCGGTGCAGTGACGATTCCGATCGCGTTGGCGATGATTCCACGCGTGCGTTCGTTCGGCGGCCAAGTCATCCGACAGCGTCGGCTGTTGTGGATCCCGCTTGCGATCTGGTTGGCCGGACTAGGCATCGGCGCCTGGACACTCAATACAGCGGAGCGACCGCGAACGATGCCGTACATCGCGCAATTCGCCGGGATGCGAGGACTGGGTCCGGCCGATGTGCCGGGAGCGCGACGTCAACTGGTGGAGTTGACCTGGGTTCCCGAGGCGCTGACGATCGCCTCGGTTGCCTCGGCGGCGATTCTTGGTTTCGTCCTCTGCCGCAAGCTGGTGACTCCCGTTTCGCCGGAACGAGCTGCCGCGGGACTGCTGGCAATGATCGGTTTATGGCAGTGGATCGGGGTATTGCCACCGTCGTATCACTATGCCTTACGCGGAGGATCGCTCGATCGCTATCTGATCCCGCTCTTCCCGATCGCCATTGGCTTAATGCTCTGGGCGTTACGCGATGTCAAACTGGCGACACCGATCGCCTGGGTCGCCATTGCCGGTATCGCGGTGTTTTCAACAGCTGCTACCAGAGACTATCTTGCCTACATCGGCGGCGTTTGGGACATGGGTCACTACGCGAACTCGATCGGTGTCGACAATACCCAGATCGATGCTGGTTCGGCGTGGGATGGTTATCACATCTACACCAACGGACAGGAAAAACCGGGCACAAAAGTCTGGTCGCCGGAACCGGCACCGTGGTGGATCTACCTCTACGCGAGGCGAATCGATTCGACCTATATCGTGACGACTAATCCGGCGATCCATCCTGGGTACGTCGTCGTGCAAATCCGTGAATACGACCAATGGCTGGAAGACGATCCCGTATTCGTCTATCTGGTTCGCATGGAGACTCCACGATGAGTGAAAAACTGACAGCTCTGGTGACCGGTGGGGCCGGCCTGATTGGATCGCACATTGCCGATCTCGCCGTCGCTCGAGGCTGGAATGTACGGGTGCTCGACAGCCTCGAAAAGCAAACGCATCGCGATGGGAAACCGGCCTGGGTTGGCGACGATCGAGAGTTCATGCAGGGGGATGTGCGCAATCGTCGCGACTGGGAACGCGCGCTCGATGGTGTCGACATTGTCTTCCACGAGGCGGCCTACGGCGGGTATATGCCAGATATCGCCAAGTTCATGCACGTCAATTCGTACGGGACGGCGCTGATGCTGGAAACGATTCGCAACCGCGACCTGCCAGTGAAAAAAATTGTGCTCGCGTCGTCACAGGCCGTTTATTCCGAAGGTGCCTATCAGTGTCCGGAGCACGGGCATTTCTACGGATCGACACGGTCGATCGATCGCCTCGCCGCAGCCGACTACGCCGTGCATTGCCCGGTCTGTGACCAGGTTGCCACTCCGCTACCGACCGATGAAGGCGCCCCGATGGGTGGGGAGAATGTGTACGCAATCAGTAAATCGGATCAGGAACGTCTGGTCGTCACGTTCGGTCGGGCGACCGGTTTGCCGGTGGTGGCACTCCGTTATTCCTGCACGTACGGTCCACGCCAGTCGCTCTTCAATCCATACACCGGCGTCATCGCCATCTTCTGTACCCGGTTACTGAACAATCTGCCACCTGTGGTCTATGAGGATGGCAAGCAATCGCGCGACCTGATTTTCGTGGAGGATATTGCCCGGGCAAACCTGCTGGTCGCCACCGAAGAACGGGCGAATCACCAGATTCTCAATGTCGGAACCGGGCAGGCGGCCGAAATCGGGGCGCTCGCCGAGTTGCTGGCCAGCAAGTTGGGTGTCGACATTGCACCGCAGTATCCGGGTGAATTTCGCCCCGGTGAAATGCGCTCGCTGATCAGCGATATTGGCAAGATTCGTGGCATAGGATTCGAGCCCGAAGTCACGCTGTCCGACGGTATCGATCGCTACCTGGCCTGGATTTCGGAGCAGGGAGACGTGGCCGAATACTTCTCCCAGGCGGAACGGCGCCTTCGGAAGCGTCAGGTCGTGAAACGGGCTGTGTCGGCATGAGTGAACGACTCTCCGCTGCAATCGTAATTCCGTGTCTCAATGAGGAAGAAGCGATTGGTCCTTGTGTCGCCAACATCGTCTCGTTCATCAATCAGCAGACGCTGACCATCGATATTCAGTCCATTCTGGTCGTCGACAATGGCAGCACAGACGATACGGCTCAGGTCGCCACCGACGCCGGCGCGACTGTGATCATGGAGTCGCGTCGCGGATACGGCCGAGCCTGCCTGACCGGCGTGGAGGCGGCGAACGGAACCGATCTGATTATTCTGATGGACGGCGACGGGAGTGATCGCTTCGAGGATATCGTTTCCCTTGTCGAACCTCTTTTGCGTGACGAGGCCGATCTGGTGATTGGATCGCGAATTCGCGGAAGCCACGATCCGGGTTCGCTCTCACCTCAGCAGATTCTGGGAAATCGCATTGCCACAACTCTGTTCGGTCTGCTCTATCGGGTTCGACTCACCGATATCGGCCCGTTTCGGGTGATCCGGCGGGAGCATTTACTGGCACTCGGGATGTCTGAAATGACCTACGGCTGGTCGATCGAGATGATTGCCAAGTCGGTCCGCAGTGGTCTCCGGGTTCTGGAGGTTCCGGTTAGCTACCGCAATCGAAGTGGTGGTGTGTCCAAGGTGAGCGGGAACTTCAAGGCCTCGATTCGTGCTGGTGTGCGCATCATCGGGGCAATTCTGCGAACCCGGCGTGCCCCGGTCACAGAACTTCGATGAGCGATGCCGTCCTGATGATCGCGGTCCGTGCCCCGGTGCCTGGCCAAACCAAGACCCGGCTCGGGCACGGCATTGGCATGGTTGCGGCAGCTCGAATATACGAGGGCTTTCTGCTCGATCTCGGAGACCGGTTGGTACCGCAGATTCGTGCTTCCGGAATCGACATCGCGTGGACATTTTCGCCACCCGAGGCAGATTTCGAAGCCGAACTGCAACGACTTCGGATCGACACGGCGGACGATGTGTTCGTGCCGCAGTCCGGAGATTCGTGGGCTGTGCGGCAGGACAATCTGATGCGCTGGGCAGCTCAGCAAGGATATGCAAGAAGCATTCTGATCGCCAGCGACTCGCCTCATCTTCCGGCATCGAGCGTCATCGACGCCTTCGAACTGCTGGAAACCTCCGATGTGGTCATCGGACGCGTTGCCGATGGTGGCTACTACCTGATCGGGATGTGCGGCTTTCACGATGTTCTGCTGACCGTACCAATGAGCACAGCCCAGGCCGGAGACGCGCTGGTCGCGAATGCAAAGTCCCTCGGCAAAACGATCAGTGAAGCGGAACCGACCTTCGACATCGATACGATCGAGGAACTGGGCTTGCTGGCCGCACATTTGTCACCGGATGGTGAACCGTGCCCGGCAACCTGGCGACGCCTGCAAGAATACGGATTGGCTGGCTAAGTCAGGACTCCAGTTGCTGTTGTCGTTGAATGTACTTGTCCGGTGATCAGGATTTTCTGATGTTGGGGGTGGCTCAAAATTCGTCTCTACTGCGAGTTGGCGACTGCGTTGCCGCGGTCAGGCGC
>JBBJOX010000037.1:0-14008 GCA_037724245.1 Thermomicrobiales bacterium
AGTGAACGAGTGGCACGAAATGGTGGACTATCCAACCGGGTAAATGATTCCAACATGAAGTGGTTCGCGCTGGCTGCGGCGTGTACGGCTCTCTTCATGGCGATTCTCGATAACCTGATCCTGAACGTTGCGATCCCGACGATTTCGGATGATCTCAATCCGAGTACGACGCAACTCCAGTGGATCATCTCGGCCTACACACTGGTCTTTGCATCATTGCAGATCACTGCTGGTGGTCTGGGAGATCGCCTGGGTCGGAAGAAGCTGTTCCTGTTTGGTATTGCCGTCTTCACCGTGACATCGCTGGTCGCGGGGTTCGTCAACTCGACATCGATGCTGATCGTGGCCCGGGCGGTTATGGGGTTCGGTGCGGCGTTCATCATGCCGCTGTCACTGTCGCTTGTTTCGGCAGCATTTCCTCCGGAAGAACGGGGCAAGGCGCTTGGTATCTGGTCGGCCGTGTCCTTTTCCGGGCTGGCGTTCGGCCCGATGGTTGGTGGCCTTGTTGTGGAGTATCTCTCCTGGCACTGGATCTTCCTGATCAACGTGCCGGTCGGCCTGTTCGCCTTTGTGCTGACGATGTCGGTTGTGCGCGAATCGAAGGATGAATCCGGTACCGCCGCGACGGATATACCGGGCACTGTGCTGGTGACTGGCGCCATTGCAGCGTTGACTTGGGGGCTGATCGAGGCCGGCGAACGAGGCTGGGGTGAAACGCTGATCCTGATGTCCTTTGCTGTGTCAGCGGTGCTCTTCGTCGCCTTCGTGCTTGTGGAGCTTCGCACCGAAAAGCCGATGGTTCCGATGGGTTTCTTCAAATCGCGAACCTTTACCGGTGCGAATCTCGACGCGTTTGTCGTGTCGTTCTTCATTTCCGGTCTCGCGTTCTCGATGACCATGTATTTCCAGAACGTCCATGGCTATTCACCGATCCGCGCCGGATTCACCAATCTTCCGTTCGTGCTCGTAATGATGGTGGCGGCACCATTGAGTGGCTCTCTGGTCAATCGTCTCGGTTCCCGGCTCCTGATCAGTATTGGCATGGTGATCGCTGGTATCTCCTGCTTCCTCTATCTCCGTGCTGAACCGGAATCGTCTTTCGTGAGTATTCTGCCGGCGATGCTGGTGATGGGACTGGGCATGGGTCTGGTCTTCGCTCCGCTGACCACGGCCGTCCTGAACAGCGTCTCCTCGGACAAGGGTGGTGTCGCCTCCGCCGTCAATGGCGCGATCCGGGAAACCGGATTCGCCTTCGGTGTGGCCCTGCTCGGCACGTTCATCAGCCGGACCTATCGAACAGATTTCGTCAACGATGAATCGATTCAGGGGATCTCCGCCAGTTCCGAAGAATCGCGATCGCTGATCGACATGATCAGTGAGCAGATTACCGCGGCGGGCAGGTTGATTCAGGACCAGGCGCGGTTCCCCGGGTTGCCTCAGGACGTGCGCAATTCGATCGAAATCGCCAGTTCGAACGGCTTCGTCAACGGCATGCACCTGTCGTTCATCATCACCGGAACAACATTGATCGTCAGTGCGATTGTTTCGTACTTCCTGATCAACGAACGCGTCGCCAGTGCCCATGTCGATGAGACTGTTCGCAGTGAATCAGAACGATATGCCTCGGCAGACTGAAGCCTGAGTTCGAAAACAGAATGTCCATGAGCCCCCGGATCCCTTTGGATTCCGGGGGCTCATGCTGTGATTGGTGTTGGCCCGGTTCAGGCTTTGGTCGTATCGAGCGATTCGGTCGCTTCCCAGAACCGGGTCAGTTGCCTTGCCAGTTGCGGATATTTCGCGTCGAGATTGCCGCCACTGCGAGCCAGTACCTGCTCCGCGATCGAGTGGGCCCGATCCAGCAGGC
Organism: Thermomicrobiales bacterium; assembly: GCA_037724245.1. Taxonomy (GTDB): domain Bacteria; phylum Chloroflexota; class Chloroflexia; order Thermomicrobiales; family UBA6265; genus JBBJOX01. The sequence continues at coordinate 1,865 of JBBJOX010000037.1, forward strand.
GGCTATCGAACCCCTTCCCGATCCACTCCATTTCCGGCATGCCGCTCTGCCGGGTGCCGATGAAATCACCAGGGCCCCGAAGTTCCAGATCCTTCTGGGCGAGGACGAAACCGTCGGTTGTCGAGACCAGTGCCTGCAGGCGTTCGAGGGCGACGGCGGATGACGAGTCGGACATCAGCAGGCAATAACTTCGGGCACTTCCCCGCCCGACCCGACCCCGCAACTGATGCAACTGCGAAAGTCCGAACCGGTCGGCACCTTCGATCATGATCACGGTCGCATTCAGGATATCGATTCCAACCTCGATCACCGATGTAGCGACCAGAATCTGATGGTGACGGTCCCGGAACGCAGTCATCGCCTCGTCTTTTTTCTTCGCAGTCATTTGCCCATGTACGACCCCGATGCTCAAATCCGGGAAGACCTCGCTCTGCAGTCGTTCGGCTTCACTGACTGCGGCTTTCGCGTCGAGTCGGGATCGCATCCTGAACGAATCTGCCTCGTAGTCTTCGGGTGCGGGATCGTCGACCAATGGGCAGATCACGAAGACCTGATGTCCGCTCGCGATTTCGTCGCGGATCAGGCGTTCAGCCCGGGCGCGACTGGTGTTGTCGAACAGGTGAGTTTCGATTTCGATTCGACCCGGCGGAAGTTGGTCGATCAGGGAGACATCGAGATCACCATGGACGACGTGATTGAGGGTTTTCGGGATGGGAGTCGCCGTCATCGAGAGCACGTGCGGTGTGTACCCGCGAGCCTTCTGCATCAGCAATCCACGTTGATGCACGCCGAAGCGATGTTGCTCATCGATGATGACCAGCCCGAGACGGTGGAAGGTGACTGGGGCCTCAATGATGGCGTGCGTCCCGACCAGCAGCGATGTGGTGCCATTGACGAGGTCTTCGGCAGTCTTTCGGCGTACGGTTGCCCTCGTTGATCCGGTCAGAAGATCGATCTTCGGCCGGATATCGATTGGCAACAGATCAAAGAGATTGCTTAGGCTGCGGTAGTGCTGTTCCGCGAGAATCTCCGTCGGAGCCAGCAGTGCCGACTGGTAGTGATTGTTGTGCGCCACGTACGCCGCCATCGCCGCGACGACAGTCTTGCCACTGCCGACGTCTCCCTGAAGCAGACGCGTCATTGGCGAGGGGTGTTTCATATCCGCCAGAATTTCGCCGAGCGAGCGGTTCTGGGCAGACGTCATTTGAAACGGAAGGGCGGAACGAAAGATCTGATTGAGCGCTGGATCGATAGTCATCGCCGGGCCAGGTTGCGTCTTAGCTTCGGCTTTTCGCTGGATCAACCCGAGCTGAAGCAGGAGATAGAGGTCGAACGCCATCCGGTTCCGCGCGGCCTCACGGGTTTCTACGCTATCCGGAAAGTGCAATTGCTGAAACGCCTGATCGAGCGGAAGCATCTCAGCCGCTGTTCGATCCCGATCGAGCAAGGTTCTGATTTCCGACAGCCAATCCACGATTGAGGGTCGTGCCAGATCGAGCGCCGTGTGCGTCCACGTCCTCAGCCGTTTCTGCGTAATGCCCTTGGTTAGTGGATAGATCGGAATGAGTCGTCCTTCGGCGATTTCCGGATTGTCGGTACGTTCCCACTCGATTGGAGAAAGCTGATATCCATGGCGATCGGATCGGACTGCGCCACGGATCACCACTTCGTCCCCGTCGTGCAATTGTTTGGAAACGAATGTGGAAAACCAGGTTACACCGATCGATCCGGTCGCGTCGCGCAATGTGGCCTCGACACGAGGCTTGCCTCGACCGTAGACATCACGAATGCCGCGCAGAACGCCGCGATAGATCACTGGTCCGCTCGGCCGCAGGAGATCTCCGATCGCATTCGGTTGGCCGTAATCGATATGATCCCGCGGAACATGACGCAGCAGGTCCCCGACAGTTTGTATCTGCATGTTGCCCAGCAGCTGACCACCCTTGGGACCAACCTTTGGCACTGTTTCCACAAGATCTTCTAGTGCCAGCGGACGTTTTGCTGCCGCCGCAGTCGATCGCTGTTTCGTTTGTCTGGTTTGCCTGAGCGCGGAATTGAGTTTGCCGTATTTAGTATCCGGAGGCGCCACGCCGATCAGAGGGCGAAGGGAGTTGAGTTCGTCGGCGATGCTCTTGACATCGGCTTTTCGCTCGGAATCGTCCGTGGAAAGTGAGCGTAGTCGCTGCAGCTGAAGATCGAGAATCTGGTCGGTCTGGTGAGACGGACTCGCCTGCTGCTTGAGTTCACCAAGCAGTTGGACTGCCTGCGAACGTGCTTCGGAGGCGCCACTTCGATAGACCAGCCTGAGCGAGGCCAATACTTCTTCAATCAGCGAATGGAGTTGTTGATCGCGCGGTGCCCGCGCTACAGAACGCTCTGACAAGGATTGAATCACCGTGAGGTTGAACCGGGTATGATCGACCACTCACCTGATACGAACACTTGTACGCATCGGTTCTATTGTACCGCTGATGATACGAGGTCAGGATGATGTGCCGAGTTCCCGAACCACGATTCCCACTGCTCCTGGCCCAACGTGGGTTGCTACCACCGGACCGAAGACACCGATCGGAATATCGATGCGTGATGCTTTGGGTGCGATTTTCGCAAGCAGGGTTGCCGCGTCGTCTGGCGTATCGATATGAAGTACTGCTAGCGTGTCGATAGAGGCAAAGGCGGAGACGAACGCCTCCAATCCGAGGAGGGCCTTCTTCCGGGTACGGGTCCGCTCGAACGGAATGACGACACCTTCCTCGACGCGGATCAGCGGTTTGAGTTGCAGCATCGATCCGAGCAGGGTCGCTGCCTTTCCGATACGTCCACCGCGATGCAGGTATTCCAGGGTTTCTGCGAAAAAGACCAGATGATACGAATTGGTTTCCGCTCGCAGGGTTTGGGCTATTGATGCGGCGTCCTCGCCGGAACTGGACAACTCACGGGCGCGAACGGCCATCAATCCCAATGCCAGTGAGGAGTTGAGCGAATCGACGACCTCGACCTTGATCACCTCGGCGACTGCCGCCGCTGCAAGATGTGCCGATTGCATCGTCCCGGAGAGTTTCGAGGACATGAGCACGCAGACGATTGCATCGTAGGAGTCGGCCAGCTCCCGAAATAGCATCTCGAAGATACCAGTGGATGGCTGCGATGTGGTCGGGAGCACAGGTTCGGATGTCAATCGCCGTAGAAATTCCTCGTTGGAAATATCGATTCGATCCTGAAACGTCGCAGCTCCGAAATGCACGTTCAGGGGGACCGAACGGATGTCCAGTCGTTCCCGAATATTTGACGGCAGGTCCGAGGTGCTGTCGGTGACGATGGCAATGCGATGAGGCTGGCTCATAGTTGTCCCTGCTCCATGCCGTGAATCTTCCTATTCGAGTGCAATGATGAATGTGCTGTCGGATTGACCACCTTCGACAACTTCGATCGAGGCGTCCGGATAGGTGTCCGCAAGTGTGCGGAGAACTGATTCGATCTCGGCCTGCCCTGCTCCGATGCCTGTAAAGATCGTGCAAATCTCCGGGTCGATAACTGCGACCTCCTGAAGACCAGAGATGAGCGCCGACGAAGCCGTGTTTGCGGTAGTCCGTACCGTTCCGTTGATGCGAAGGTTGACTCCACCGTCCCCGGTCACCAGTTCAATCGACTCGGTCGCATCGATCGTTCGTCGCATGTGTGCCACTGCCGCTGTGAAGTCGTGCGTCAGTGTGAGATCGGAGAGAGCCGTCAACGCGGCGACGAACGACGTTGCCTCGACAACAGTTACATCCTTGCCAGACTTCGATGCCACTGCGTGAATCTCGGGCAGGCATTCCGTGCTCGTTGCCAGCACGACGATGCAACCTGATTCGGCAGATTCGATCATCTCTCCAAGCTCGTGCAGTGCTCCCCTGCCGCCTGATCCGCGCTGAAATACCGCCGTCGCACCGACGGAGAGGAGTGCTTTTCCCAACCCGGCTCCATCGACGATCGCAATGATGTCGTACCCCGTTGCTGACCTCTGGCGATCCTGCCGAGCCTGGGCGGCCAGATCTTCGATCTGACGATCCATGTTGTCGATGGAGACCCGATCGAGATTCCCGAATGTCATGGCAAGCGTCAAGACTCGATCCGGGCGGTCGGTATGAATGTGAACCTTGACGACCGTCCGGTCGCCGATCACGACTGCCGAGTCACCGGCCTCGCCGAAACGCTCGCGCAGGATGTCGAGATCGAGATCGTCCCCGAACACCACGAAGTTGGTACAGAACCCGGATCCCTCGTGCGTGTCCGTACTTCCTGTTGAATCGCTGCTATCGATGTACGGTTTGGGATTGATTTCGCCAATCTGGATCGGCGTGGTATCGCCGCGGGAGCGGTTGGCGATAGCGCGCAGCATGTAGGCGATACCCTGCCCACCGGCATCCACCACACGGGCCTTCATCAGCACCTCGAGCATCTCTGGAGTGTGGGAGAGGCTTTCGGCGGCACCCTGGGCCGCTGCTTCGAGGATGTCGGGAATCCCTCCTCCTTCCAGCAGCGAGGAGTTGGCACGGGTCGCTGCTCCGGTCATGACGGTCAACATCGTACCTTCGACCGGGGTGATAACGGCCTTGTAGGCCGTGACCGCAGCATTGTTGATTGCGGCGACAAGTTGTGCTGCGGTCAGCTGCGACTTGCCTTCGACGGAATTGGCAAATCCACGGAGAATTTGCGAAAGTATGACCCCGGAATTGCCGCGAGCACCCATCAGCGCACCAAAGGCAAAGGTCGAGGCGACGCGATCGACAGTCAACTCGGGGGAATCCTCATCGCCCATGGCGTCGATTGCTGCATTCATCGTCATCGACATGTTGGTTCCGGTATCTCCATCTGGAACCGGGAAGACATTCAGGGAGTTCAGTTGGTCGCGGTGGTCGGAGATGACGATCGCGGCATGTCGCAACGATGCCAGCAATCTTGCGCCGCTGACTGTATCCTGCGGGATCGCCGACGCGGGCACATTTGCATCTTCCTGGCCAGGTTGCGAATACATGACATTGACAGCCTTGACGAAGCCACTACCCATATATTCCGGCCGCATCACGGTCGGAGTGGGACAGAAGAGAATCTGCGTGTGCATGATAGTCACAGTTTTACTGGATGAGTCACTGATTCGGCAAACCTGTGCTAGACTTCGGCCTTGACGCGACGATGTCACGGCGACATCGTCCGGTTTTCGTGTGCAACCGCAATCCTGGTACGTCATTGCGATGGCATCCGTGAATTGCCCGGACTGCAACGGGTTTCAGGACACTGCCCTGACCCTCATTGAATTCGAAGGAGACCCGCCATGGCCGGGACATGTGACGTCTGCGGAAAAGCAAAAACTTTTGGCAAGAACGTAAGTTTCTCGAAGCGTCGCACCAATCGCGACTTCCGGGCGAACATTCAGAGCAAGAAAATTGTTGTCGGTGGCGTTGGCTTGCGGCTCAACATCTGCACCCGCTGCCTGCGAACGCTCAGCAAATCCGGCAAAGCCGCGTAATCTACGGAACGCGAGACTTATCCGGCAACTCATGCAAGGCCCCTACCATGTTTCGTAGGGGCCTTCTTGTTGACATCTACATTGCAGAGGCAGTGCTGATTTCTTGCTGCACGTAGGCATCGCGTTCGATGGAACCGGCGTGTTTCAGTTCCCGTCTGCCGCCGAGACGACCGAGTGCCCAGGCGGCATGACCCCGCACCAGCGGTTCGTCATAGTCGAGGAGTACCTGTTCCAGAATCGGGATGTCTGAATCTCCACCGATGTTCCCGAGGGCTACGGCAGCATTTCTCGCCAACCCGCGTCGTTTGGTTCTGGGTATTGGCGTGCCAAAGTACGTTTCTCCATATTGTTCGGGTGACATCTGCAATAACCAGTGCAGCGACGGGTACGCATTGTTCATTGATTTCGGACTGAGATCACTGTCGTCGGTCGGGGTACTGGCTTTAGTGTACGGGCAAACTTCCTGACAAACATCGCATCCATACACCCAGTCCCCCATCTTCTCCCGAATATCGAGCGGAATCGGACCACGTTCCTCGATGGTCAGGAATGAAATGCAGGCCGGAGCGTGGATTGTGTAGGGAGCGACGATTGCCTGTGTTGGGCAGGCATCGATGCAGATAGTGCATGATCCGCAATTTCGGTTGAGTGGTTCGTCTGGCGTCAGTTCAAGATCGAGAAGCAGCTCCCCCAATAGCACCCAGGATCCATGGCCGGGCACAATAATGCAGGAATGCTTGCCATACCAACCAAGTCCCGACCTTGCCGCGATTGCGCGATCGACGACGCGCGCTGTGTCGACGAGATTCCTGGCATCGACAGGTCGATCGACATATTCGGCAATCTTCTCAAGCAGGACATTCATCCGCCGTTTGAGCACCCGGTGGTAATCCTTGCCCCAGGCGTAGCGAGAGATGCGACCTCGGGCGATACCATCCTCGGGCTTGGTGGTCGGCCCAGGCCAGTAGGCGATACCGACACTTAGGATCGAAACCGCCGATGCCTGCAGGTTCCTGACATCGGAGGCGAAGGCGGCCCGCTCATGGGTGTACCAGTCCATTCCGTCGAGATGCCCGGCGTCGATATGTCGCGAGAGATGGTCGGCAAGATCGGGAAACGGATCGGCCGTGGTCACCGCAGAAACAGTCAACCCACATTCGAATGCCATCCGCTTGACGGCAGCGGTCAGTTGATCTCGCGGGGATGCTGATGTTGTAAGTTGGAGCGTGATCCGAACCGGTGAATCGAATGTCATGGGAACAGCCTACACCCTCGATTGGGTCTCCATGAGTTCGTCGATTTCTGAAAGAGTAGGTAGCGAGGTCTGGGCACCGATGCCTCTGGTCGAGAGCGCGCCGAGCGCATTGGCAAACTGACCGGTTTTCGTCCATGTCCAGCGATGCGCCATTCCCCACGCGATTCCTGCCGCGAAGGCATCACCGGCACCAGTGGTATCGACCGTTTCAACGTCGTATCCCGGAACGGCAATGTGCTCCTCGGTTGTAACAACCTGGCAGCCACGATCGCCGGTGCTCATTACTGCCGCGCGAAGGTTCGAACCGGGCATACGATCGGCGATCGCCCGCATTGCATCGTGTGGATCGCTGATGCCGGTCAATGATTCGTATTCGCGCTCGTTTCCGACCAGCGTGTCGAATCGTAGAGCGACGTCCATTTCATCCGGCTCTCCGGAATCGACGAGATATGTCAGGGTGCCGAGCATCCGCACAGCAGGACGGGTGTGCGCCGGCAGATCGCTCAGGAATCGACGGAGAGGGGCATCGGCAACGTCGAGGACGAGGACATCCTGCCCGAAAAAGGTATCGATATCGAGAGCGTCGCCCTTGCGAATTGCCGCACCTACGTGCCAGTAGATCGTACGGTCCATGGGCTGGCGACTGATGATCACGGTCGAGGCATCGGTTCGTTCGCCTTCCCGAATCGTGATCGAGGTTGTATCGATGCCGGCAAGGGAAAGTTCGCTCACGAGTTGACGGCCGTCGTCATCATCACCGACCACAGCGCGAAGGTTGACCTGGGCGCCGAGGTGGGACAAGGCCGTCGCAAGATTTGTCGTTGTGCCACCTGGAAGCGACCGCTGAACCTCGACGATCGCATAGTTGCCGGCTGCCGGGTAACGGTCCACGAGCATCAGGGTATCCCAGCTGGCCAAACCGATCGCAGCAATCCTCGGTACGTTCATGTCGTATCTTACCTTTTCCGAATGTGGCTTAACTCCACCGCAGACTATGCGATCCGGACCACAGTTGACGATAACGTCGTACACTGGACCGCAGCGGATGTCCTTACCGTACGCGACGCTAGACATGGTGTCCCGACCGGGCCCAGCACCCAGAGTAGGCTAATGGTAGTTTCCCCCCCGGCTCGTCGAAAACCCTCATCTACACGGATCGAACATCGGGCGCAGATGCGGGGCGGAATTTTAAGTGCCGCCGGCACACTGATCAAGCGCGGTGGTGTCGAAGAATTGACGATGCGAACCCTGGGCCGTGAAGTAGGCGTCACGGCCGCAACATTGTACGGCTACTTCCCGTCGAAGGAAGCGGTGTTCGAGGCCCTGCTCGAGGAAGAGACCCAGACCATGAACGTGGCGTTGGATCGGGCAGCCGAAGGTGCGTCCGCCGGCGCGGAGCGTCTCTTTGCCTACGCCGTTGGCTACCGCGAGTTCGCGAGATCGAGCCCGGATTTTTACGGGATGTTCATCATCAAGGTCGAGCCACCTGACTGGGACGGGCTTGCTTCCGGTGAGGATCAGCGCTCTGTTGTCCTGTATAACCTTCTGCAGGAGATCCAGTTTGCGATCGCTGCCGGAGATATCTATCCCATCTCGCCGTCTGCAGTCTGCCGGGTGCTCTGGACAGTAGCCCATGGATACGTGACGCTGGAACGATTCGATTGTCTCGACACGGCCAGACTTACCGAAAGCGAGCAGGTTCGGCACTTTCTCGAACACATGCTGCTTGCCAGCAAGGGTGTGTTCACACCCGATTGCCACGCTGCACTGACAGAGTACGTCCGAACAACCACGCACGCCGCAGGAGATGACGACAAAAGTGGAGAAACGGTCGATTAACCGGTCACGTACATCATCCGGTACGGAACACGGGCTTGGGGAATGGGTGCGCGACACGCGCAAGGATCTGGGGATCAGTCAGCGTGCCCTGGCCGATTCAGCGGGGCTTAGTCGCTCATACCTCTGCGATATTGAACGCGGACGTGGTACGCAGCCAAGCGTTACGACGCTGGACAAACTGGCCGATGCCCTCGGTGCCTCGCGCTCGGACTTGCTTCGCGCCGCAGGAGTTATCGAACAGGAGAGCGGTCCACGCCACAGCGACACTGAACGCCGGCTTCTGTCGGTACTCCGCGATTTGTCGGAAGCCGGTCAACGCGATGTCGTACGGTACGCACGATTCGTCCATACGGACGAGCATCAGGTTGTGCAATCAGTACTGATCGCTCATGAAGATCCGTCGCTGGCGGTCCGCCATGGGGATTCGAGGCATCCCACCCTGTTCGATCTCGGAGACGACTGACCCAGGTAGTGACGGCGTTCGGTCTCCGCCACTACATCAGATCCTCGAATCTTAGGTTGAAAAAAACCTGAGCCCACCTGAAGCAAGATCAAGGCGCATCAAAAAGGGCCGGAGCATTATGCTCCGGCCCTTTACCTGTTCCCACCTGAATGTTATGCCTCAGGTGCGGCTTCCTCGGTCTCATCATCTGGATCGAGGGTGGTTGTTGCCACGTCACCGCGCGCGGCCAGTCGTCGCTGACGCTTCGATTTGTTGCCGGCAGTTGCCTGGGCGTTTGCCATTCGGCGGGTGAATCGCTCGACCTGACCGGCAGAATCGACAATGCGCTGTTCGCCCGTGTAGAACGGATGGCAGACACTGCAGAGATCAGTACGCAGCGTTGGCTTGGTCGAGCGCGTGGTGAACACGTTACCGCACGAACATGTGACGGTCGACTCGACGTAATGTGGGTGAATTCCCGGTTTCATGATTCAGTGACTCCCTTGGCGTGAAGCCTGCTAGTCCGCAGCCACTGCTGATTCCTCAGCAACAACCGTGAGCAGGGCTCTTCCGCCACCAACCGGGTAGATATCGGGTGGATAGACGCTGATGCGTCGCTTTTGACGTGAGATCGGCTCGAACCGGACAACACCATCGATCTTGCTGTAGATGGTGTGATCCTTGCCGATGCCGACATTGTTGCCGACCCAGAACTCGGTGCCGCGCTGACGCACGACGATGGTTCCGGCGCGAACCAGTTGACCGTCGGCGCGCTTGACGCCAAGTCGTTTGGATTCACTGTCGCGGCCGTTCCTTGTGGAACCGCCACCTTTTTTATGTGCCATGACGCTGTCCTCCGCTGGTACGCTGCCGATTAGCCGGTGATGCCAGTGATCGTGATGTAGGTCTGGGATTGGCGATGCCCGGTCCGACGACGGTATCGCTTCTTGGCCTTGTACTTGAAGACAACGATCTTCTCGCCACGGCCGTGATTGTTGACGGTGGCAGTGACGGCCGCACCCTCAACCACCGGCGTACCGATTCGGGTAGAACCGTCTCCACCGATCAGCAGAACGCGCTCGAACGAAATGTCCGATCCAGCATCCTCAGTGATTTTCTCAACTGTCAGCCGATCGCCAACCATGACGCGATACTGCTTGCCACCGGTTTCGATGACAGCGTACTGACCAGGGCCATCCTTGACCGGAGTGCGGATGTGGACATTTCGTGCCTTGGGCCGTGGTGCCTTGGCTGCTGCTGGTGCAGATTCCTCGGTCTCCGGTTCTGACTCGTCCTCTGTGGCTTCGTCGGATGCTTCAACAGCTTCGACGGACGCCTCAGGGGCATCGACCTTGGCTGTCGCTACACTCTCGTCCGGAGTTGTCGATTCTTCATCATTGGAATCGTCCGCGTCGGGGACCTGTTTCGTCTTGTCGCTCATATTCCTGAGTCCTGCCGAATGATCACTGACAATTGCACGGGGCTGTGATCGTAACCGCAAACCACTTCACCAGATGAGATCATCTGTTTCATGTCAGGCATGATGCGAAGGGCGCGTCCGTGCACACAAAACGGGGTGCGCTTGGCACCCAGACATTGCAGTGTACCACAGAAAATGGATGGTCCTGCCTGACGTCACGGGCACCGCAGTAACTGTTGCCGGGCACATCTCTATCATCGCAAACTTGTCAAGTCCTGACTGACCGGTAAACGCTAATCAGCAGCCGGCGATCAGAGGCCTGACTTCAACTCCGAGGTGATAACTCCTGCCACAACCCGATTCTTGCCAAGTCGTTTTGCGCTGTACAGCTGACGATCGGCCGCGGCCAGAATTCCCACATGCGACGCCTCCGAATCGACAACGATCATGCCAAAGCTTGCGGACACGACGAAATCTGGTCCCAAATCGGTCCAGTCTCGCGATTCGAGGTCCTTCTGGAGCCAGTTCGCCATGTTTTCCGCCAGCGTCCTGTTCATTTTAGGCAGAATTAGTGCGAATTCGTCACCACCGTAACGGGCAGAAAATCGTTGTTTCTGCAACTTCTTCTGATGATATGGCCCACCGTGCGAAGGACATCGTCACCCATCGCATGGGAAAAGCGATCGTTGATCGCCTTCAGGTTGTCGACATCGATCAGGGCAGAAGCGAACGGCTGGGGGGGACCGTGATCACGTTCGAGTTCCCTAGTCAGGTGCTCGTCGAAGTGTTGCCGGTTGCTTAACGACGTCAGAGAATCCTTGCGTGCCAGTTGTTCCAGCACGAGTGATTGAGCCTGAAGCTCGGTCACCAGCTGTTCATTGGCGTCGTTGAGTTCGACGACGCGTTGCATTGCGAGGTCGATCTTTTCGCGCTGTTTACGCTCATTACTGGCGATTCGCTGGGCCTAGGCGGTTTGATGTGCTCAGGCCGCGAGGTGCGAACGACCGATCGCAACGCCTTTCCAGAACGATTCCTTCATCGTGGCAACTTCGCGGAGGTAGCCGAGAATCGCCTTGAAATCTCCGAGTTCCTCAAGTGATTCCGCCAATGCATCGAAGATGCGGATACACATTTCCTGCGATTCGGATTCCGGGCGTTCCAGCATGTCCCGCAGATCAGCAACGGTGCGCCAGGTCCATGCCCTGCTCAGGGACTCGATCCACCACTGGCTCATGACTGATTGCGCTGAACGATGCGTGGTGGAAATCTGATTCCATTCATCGAGCGATCGTGAAAATGCGGCGGTCGCACCCGAACGATCCTCGGCGAGAAACCGAACCCGACCTTCCTCGAAACTGCTGAGTGCAGGAAAGTACAGGTCGCTCTCGGTCACTGAACCTTCGTGGGCAGCGACGAAAAGCGCGATCGCCCTCGGATAATCCCTGAACTCCGTGGCACATTGTGCATCGTTGAAATCGATCAGACGCTCGAAACCCCTGTATTCCGGGAAGAAACTTAGAAGATCCCGCCAATCGCGACAGTTACTGGCAGCCGTGGCGTAGTCATGTTGAAGGAGGAGCGCGGAGACCATATTGGACCTGGTCAGCAAAACGTGAAATGGATCGTTGACCGACTCCGCAATCTGGGACGCTTCCCTGAGTGCATCGAATCCCGAATTG
>JBBJOX010000038.1:0-8867 GCA_037724245.1 Thermomicrobiales bacterium
TCTCCTGCCAAACCACATTCTTCCTCGCAACATGTCCACGAAGGAATCCGGCACCGTGATCGTCGATCGTGAGTTGCATCGGAATGTGATTCGCGACAATCGTTCCGGCAGAAACGGTGACCAGTGTGGCCAGTGGAAAATCCTCGACCAAATGGACGATCGATTCGACCGAAGTCTGTTCGAAGTGTGGAGGAAGGTAAATGGACATAGTGGACCTTGTGCCGGTTAGCGAATGGTCGAAGGCAGAATGCCGAGCTCGGCCCGGTACTTCGCAACTGTTCGCCGTGCAATACGAACACCCTGCTGCAAAAGGAGTTCGCAGATCTTCTTGTCGGTCAGCACATCGCCCTTCCGGCCACGCTGTTCGATCATCTCCTTGATGATGTCCTTGGTACTCAGCGAGGCCGTAAAGAAGTCACTGAACGGAATCACCTTGCGTGTCGGCAACATGACGAACTTGTTGGCGGTGGCCCGGCTGACCGTGGACTCGTGTACTCCAACCTGTTGCGCGACGATAGCCCGTGTCAGCGGCCTGAGATCGCGAATGCTGCCGCGGAGAAACGCATCCTGCAGTTCAATGATGCATAGGCTGATGCGAAGCAGGGTATCGCGCCGCTGTTGCACGTTTGTCATGAAGATTCGGGCACGGTTCGTATACTGGCGAACGTGCGTTTTTTCGGAATCGTCGGCATGGGCGGCGGATTCAGCCAATTCTGATGCCGCTTCTTCGGTTGGGGCGGTTTTCTTTTTTCCAAACTGATTGGCAAGTTCCTCGTACATCGGGTTCATCCGAAGATGGAGATATTTGGTATCGACAATTTCAACTTTCAGAACATCGGTGTCGAGCATGATGATGACATCAGGTGCCACATACCGGTCCTCCGTGGGACTTCGCCATGATTTGGCAAAGGCGGATTGCATCGGGAACGGATTCAGATGGAGCCGGATGAAATCCCGAACATCCTCTACCTCTTCCACGCTTACACCGATGTTCCGGGCTATATGACCAAACTTGTGGCTTCCAAAGTCGTTCAGATACTCATTGATCACAGTTTTGACGAGAACCGGAACTTCCGTGCCACTTTGCTCGAGGAACATCGTTTGCAATCTCAGGCACTCACCCAACGTGCGTGAACCAACTCCAACCGGTGACACATCCTGGATCACATCCAGCACAGATTGAACCGCCTCGATCGACACATTCAGCGCGGAAGCGATCTCCTCCAATGTGACTGTCAGAAATCCCCGATCGTCGAAGGATTCGACGATGTATTCAGCAATGCCGTATTCTGATTCATCGAGCAACGAATGGGAATCCGAGAGGATTTGCTCCGGGATCGAAACTCCAGTGGCGATCAGCGTCATCGGATCGAAATCCGGATCTTCCTCGCGCAGGAGATTACCGCTGGCATTTTGCTCGTTGTAGTCGTCGAGCGTATCGATCCGCTCTTCGGTTGAAGTGGGTTGCTGATTGGTCAGACAGGTGGAACAGTACGTGCCGTCCAGAACTCCACCGCAGGTTGGGCAGGTTTGGCGGTCCTCGATCTCAAGTGCCGGGTTGGCGTCCATCTCGATCGCGATGGCTTGTTGCAGTTCCTGTTGCGAAAGACTCAGGATGTGGTTGGCTTCGATGAGACTTGGCGAAATCCAGGAACGCATTTCCTGGTTGACGTCGAAACCGGTTTCCATCCAGGCCATGATGATCACCCTGTGTGCATTGAGACTCGCGAACAAAGGCGGGAGGCGAGTGGCGACTCGTTGACGCCAGAACCTCATCAGTATAGCGATGCGAAATTATTGATGGCAAGATTCTTGCAATTAACGTATTCACAACATGCACAACCCTAACGCTGCTGCTACGATACTGGAAACGTCGGCGCTGCGATCCACGAATCTTCATCTATGGCGAAATTACTTCCTTGAAATCGCTCAAAATCGGTCGGTACTTCGGAATTGACGTACACATCCACCCGTCGTTCGCGTTTGTTTTCCTCTGGGCATTTCTTCAGTGGGGAATTGGTGATGAAGGAGGGGTTGTTCCATTTCTGCTGGGTTGCCTCTTCGTCATTCTCATTTTTCTTTCTGTGCTCGTTCATGAACTCGGACACAGCGCCATGGCGCAGCACTTCGGCAATCGGGTTCTGGATGTAACACTATGGCCGTTTGGTGGTGTGGCGCGCATCGAGCAAACGCCGGCCAAACCTCGCAGCGAACTCCTGATCGCCCTTGCGGGCCCGGCCATGAACCTGGCGATTTTCGTTAGCTTGCTGCCGTTCGTTCTCCTGATCGGTGTCATCGGCGGTCGGGACGCGATCTTTCCTGCGTCAAGTTTTCTCGAGCAGATGACGGTAACCGGGCTCATCGGATACGTGGCAGTAACGAACTTGCTGATTTTGGTGTTTAATCTGATCCCAGCATTCCCGGTCGATGGTGGGCGTGCCCTGCGCGCAGCCCTGACCCCAAGAATGGGAAGGGATAGCGCAACAACACTCTGCGTCTGGATCGGTGTTGGTCTTGCACTTGTGATGATCGTGGCAGGGATCTGGGAACGCTCGTTGCTTTTCATCATGCTCGGCGTCGTTGTTGTCATCGGCGCCAACGCTGAGGGCCGATCGATCCGGGTTGAATCGGCGATGCGTCGGCTCAAGGTGGGGCAGTTTGCACTTTGGGACGGTGGAGGCGTCGGCGAGCAGGAGGCGTTGACTCTCGCCCTCCGGGGTGGTCCACGTGATCTCGTTGTCACTGATCGAGGTCGGGTCGTCGGGATGTTGTGGCGGAATCAGTTGCTAAGCAGTTTGCAGGGCGGCGCCGGAACCCGAACAGTTGGCGACGTGATGGACCGCAACATCCATATCGCCGACATCGATGACTCGGTCTACGATGTGCAGCACCACATGACCCAGACCAATCGCTGGGCTGTTCCAGTGACAGAGGGCGGACAGTATCGGGGCATATTCACCGCCGATCGTTTCGTCAATCTGTATCGTCAGATCGCTCCCGGTTTCTTCTCGAATCGACTCTCGATCCCTGAGGAGTGGAGGGAAGCGATCAGCGAGAATTTCCGTTCTCCACGGCGGCGCGGGTAATTGCGAATGATTCTCACTTGACGCTCGGAACGAACACCTTTAGAGTAATGTTACAGGGGCTATATGCCACCTTTCTCGGAGGCAGGACAAATGAAAGTATCGACTCGGGGCGAATATGGAGTGAGGGCGATGGTTGCTCTCGCACGCCACTATGGTGGAGGCCCGATGTCGATCACGGAGATCGCCAAAGTCTCGTCCGTCCCGGCAGCGTACCTCGAACAATTGATAGCACCATTACGCCGCGCCGAACTTGTTTCCAGCAAGCGGGGAGCGCACGGTGGTTACGTGCTTTCCCGCTCGCCTGAACTCATCCGCGTTGGCGATGTCTACCGCGTGATGGAAGGCCCGGTGGCTCCGATGGACTGTGTGTCCGAGGATGTCGACGCGCAGATCTGCCCGTTGATCGAAGGCTGTGAAACGCGACCGGTCTGGCTCAAGGTCCGTGACTCGATCGTCGAGGCACTCGATTCGACCACGCTTGCCGATTTGATCCAGTCTGAAAGCCCGAGTCCGGGTCAACCACGTCAACTGGCTACCGTCGAATCGGTCGCCTAACTTTCTCACTGGAACCTGATCCCAGATGACCTATGGAATAGATACGATTTACCTCGACCACGCCGCGACGACACCTGTCGATTCCAGCGTGGTCGATTCCATGCTGCCCTATTTTTCCGGCACCTTTGGCAATCCCTCCAGCATCTATCGGGTCGGTCAGGACGCGAAGTCGGGAATCGAGCGGTCTCGACAGCAGATTGCGGGTATTCTTGGCGCCCGGTCCTCGGAAATTCTCTTCACAAGCGGAGCAACAGAGAGCATCAATCTGGCGCTTCGTGGTGTGGTGGAAGCTCATGCTGCGCACTTCCCCGATCTTTCGGGAACTCATCTGATCACGTCACGAACGGAGCACCACGCGGCACTTCATGAAGTCGATCGCCTGGTAGCGGCCGGACTTCAGGTGACGTATCTGGAAAGTGATTCGAATGGTCTCGTTCGGGCCGAAGACGTGGAACTGGCGATCACCCCGGAAACTGCGCTGATCTCGGTGATGTACGTCAATAACGAACTCGGAACCATTCAGCCAGTTGCCGGGATCGGCGAAATCGCCAAGCGGCACGGTGTAGCGTTTCATATCGATGCCGTACAGGCGGCGGGCTCGTTGCCGTTGAACGTCGATGATCTTCGATGCGATCTGCTGTCGCTTTCGGCCCACAAGTTTTATGGTCCGAAGGGTGTTGGATTGCTCTACATTCGCAAGGGCACATCGATCGAATTCCAGCAACTCGGCGGAGGACAGGAATCGGGAAGACGAGGTGGCACTGAGAATGTTCCGCTGATCGTCGGAATGGGAACAGCCCTGCACAATGCCGAGCAGCTGCGAGATGCATACAACGCTCATTGCAGTGCCGTGAGGAATCACCTTTGGCACCTGATTTCAGAATCTGTTCCGGACGTTTCCCTGAACGGACCACCACTTGATGGTGCCCGACTTGCAAACAACCTGAACATCTCGATCCGGGGGATTCAGGGAGAAACTGTCCTGCTGGCGTTGGACATGGCAGGCGTGTCGGCATCCGCTGGTTCGGCTTGCACCACCGGCAATGCTGAGCCGAGTCATGTGCTGCTGGCGGCCGGTTTGAGTGATCAGGAAGCGCGGTCGAGTCTGCGCCTGACCGTTGGTCGAGGAAACTCGGTGGACGAAATAGAGATCGCCGCCGGTATTCTCGCCGAAACGGTACTGCGCATTCGATCACTGGCAAACGTCGGCTAAAGTGGCATTCGATCGAGTGCGCACACATCGATATTCGATTCAGTCGAGCATCGATCGCATGACGTTGGCGACCTTTAACGATCCTCGAAACCACCCATCCGGTGCTGGCCCGCCAGCCGACCAGACTGTCGAAAGCACTGCACCAACAAAGGCCCAGCGCACGAGGTGGGCTCGTTCGATTCCCCACGCCGCTGAGATGATGTCGAATCGACGATTTGCCATATTGACATAATCCTCTTGCTCCTGAACCCCCGGTGGGTTGTACATCCAGGCAGCGACCTCGAATGCAGGGTCTCCCCAGACTCCCTTGGGATCGATGATTGCCCAATCGCCATTCGTCCGCCTCAGTATGTTGTGATGCTGCAGGTCTCCATGGACGAGTCGGGGCACTATCGGAGCTTCAAGCAGTTCGTTCGCCAGCGCTCGGGCATGCTCGATGATGTCGTCAGGAATCCGGTCTGGAATCGATTTCCACGAAAAGAGATCGCGCATCCAGGTGCGCAATGGATGCAGCGGAGCAGGATCTTCGACGTCCATCCAGAATAGCATTGCCTTGGCAGCAAATACGGCCGTCGCGGCCTCATCTGCCAGGCCCGCATCCCGGAGCTGAACGCCGGGCATGATTCGTTCGACCACCATGCCGCATCGATCGAAGTCAACATCGAAGAGACGTGAAACATCCGGACCACCCGCCAGGCGAAGCGCACTTGCTTCCGCCCGGAACTCGCGATACATCGGGGACGATTTGAAGGCGACTGGACCCAGTTTCGAGGAGTGACCAAGCAGGACGAGCGTGACATAGGATTCCGGAGTCATCTGCTCGAACGTGATATCCCAACGATCACTGAAGTGCTGGACAGTTTCTTTCAACGAGTCCAGCCAGTTCAAGTTCATTTCATCCTTGTTCACCCATTGTGCGAGCGTTGAGGCGAGATGATCAGGAATGGCTATCCCGTTGTGAAGCAAGCGCTTTTCGTCGCTGCTCATTGAGCCGATCCGGCTACTGCACTGTCCTGCGGTGCCTCGGCCGACATTTGCTCGAGGCGGATCGTGACGTCCTGTCCGTCCACGCGGCCGAGTTCCGGAAGATCACTCAGCGATGCGAGGCCAAAGTGCTGGAGAAATTGCGAAGTCGTCCCGTATTCGTTGGGATTACCCATCGCGGACCGACGTCCAGTATTCTCGATCAACCCACGCGCGTGGAGCGTTGCCAACACACCGGAGCAATCGACTCCACGAATCGATTCCAGTTCGGCACGAGTTGTGGGCTGCTGGTAGGCGACGATGGCAAGTGCCTCGAGCGCGGCGGAGGAGAGTTTCGCCTCTCGATCGAGCCCGAGGAAACGCCGGACATGGTCGGCGAATCGTGGCGCAGTCCCGAGTTGTACATGATCACCATGACGTTGAATGACCCAGCCGCGGTCGGTCTGCATCTGCAATTCAGCAATTGCTGCTTCGATATGCCCCACGTCGACATCTGCGGTGATCGCAAGTTCGGTGATGCTCGGAGATTCGCTGGCGACAAGCAGAATACATTCGACGAATGCTGCTAGTTCTGTGATGGTAAGGCGGTTTGTAATGGGCACTCCGTCCATCGGGAGTTGCCCGTTCGGCATTACGGGGCTTTGGGAAATGAGGATATCGCTGTCTGTCATGCGGGTTCAAACTCCGATAGCGCATCGTCCTCGGTTCCGACGGGGTCCTCGGCTGCTTGCCGAAGCCGGATCTCACCAAACAACGTAGTCTGTTCGGCATCGACGATTCGTCGACGCATCAGCACCAGTGTCGCCAGGAAAGCCGTCGCAACCTCAGTTCGATTGGTGTACGGGGCCACCAAAGTCAAGAAGGTTGTTTCTTTTGTTCCGGAGATCAGAGACGTGGCGCGCGCTATGACATCGCGCAAGGTGAGCATGGGTTTTTGCTGGAGAATCTGTTCCGGTTGCGGAATGTGGGCAACACGTCGTCTGATCGATCTCCAGAGCGCAACCGGTTCGTAGTTCGCGAGCCTGAAATTCCCGGCGTCTTTGGCGAATGCCTGGGATCTGGGAGCGATTATGCCAAATGATGTGCCGCCAGTTGCATGAATTTCTCCGAGTAACCTGGCAGCATCACGGAGACGTTTGTATTCGATAAGCTGCCTCGTCAGATCGTTGGGATCCTCTTCTTCCTCGACCGCCGGCGGTCTTGGCAGCAGGGACCGGGTCTTGAGGAGAGTCAGGCGGGTTCCGACCATCGTGAACTCGGCGATCACCGACGACCCTGCGCCTTCGAGCTGATCGACGTAGGTCAGGAACTGATCGAGCACGGCCACCAGCGAAACATCGGCAATTGCGAGTTGGCTCCGTTCGACCAAACGCAGCAGAACATCGAGAGGACCCTCGAAATCAGGCAAATGGAGTTGGTACCCGGCCAGCGTGGGAACCGGCCGATCAACTGCGGTTGTCGTCTCCATTGGAACTGGACCCCTGAATCACCTGTTTCGAATCGATGTCGCTACGTCAACGATAGTAACGCAATCGCAACGTTCGTACGCGGGGGGTGAAGGTTACACGCCAGAGCGGCTGAACAATCCTGCATAAAGAATGTCCTGAAGGGTCGAGTTGACCGGGTCTGTGATCGATCCAACGATCGAGTCGCCGAAACTGCCACCGACGAAGAGGAGCAGGAAGAGAATCGGTAGCCCGTAGCGTTCGAGCGGTGCCAACACCGGCCCCCAGAAATTTGGCAGGATGCCCATCAGAATTTTGTGACCATCGAGCGGTGGGATGGGAATCATGTTGAACGCTGCCAGCAGGATGTTGACCGACACGTAATATCCGAGAAAAAAGCCTAGCCGGCCCAGATCGAAGTCATTGCGAATCGCGATCTGAATCGGAATCACGCCAATTGCTGCTTGCGCAACGTTCGAAAGTGGACCTGCTACTGCCACCAGCGCCAAACCAGTCTGACGCCGTTTCGCGAAGCGATGGGACATGCGATTGACATTTACCGGGACCGGTTTACCCCATCCAATGAATGGAAAACCAATCGAGATCATGACCATGCCGAAGAACCCGATTGGCTCAAAATGAGACATCGGGTTCAACGTAATGCGTCCAAGGTCGCGCGCGGTGGTATCGCCAAGCCGGTATGCCACGTATGCGTGCATGAATTCGTGAATTGAGACTGCAACGACGAACGAGACAAGAATCGCGATTATCGCATCGGGCTCGCGCAGATTGACAGAACCGAACAACGCGACGCTACCTCGCTAGTTCGCGCCAGACCCCGGATAGAGGTGGCAGGCTACGAAGTGACCCTGGCCCTGATCGGCGAAGATCGGATCGATTTTCTTGCAAACGTCCATCACGTATGGACATCGCGTGTGGAAGTGACAGCCTGATGGAGGATTGATCGGAGACGGAACATCGCCGGTCAGAATCATCCGCTCCCGCTTCTTTTCGATCACCGGATCCGGAATCGGAACCGCCGAAAGGAGAGCCTTGGTGTACGGGTGCAGTGGCTCATCGTAGAGCGCGTTGCGATCTGCCATCTCGACGATCTTGCCGAGATACATCACGGCAACGCGGTCGGAGATGTGCCGCACAACGGAAAGATCATGGGCAATGAAGAGATAGGTCAGACCAAACTGCTCCTGAAGATCTTCGAGCAAGTTCACGATCTGAGCCTGAATCGATACGTCCAGTGCCGAAACCGGTTCGTCGCAGACGATGAAGTCCGGATTCGCGGCCAAGGCTCGGGCGATACCAATGCGCTGGCGCTGACCACCCGAGAACTCGTGCGGATAGCGGTTGGCGAAGTATGGATTGAGCCCGACCGTCTGCAGGAGTTCCTGCACACGCTGCGTCCGCTGACCTTTCGGCACGAGCTTGTGAATCTGCATTGGCTCGGACACGATATTGCCAACGGTCATGCGCGGGTTCAACGATGCGTACGGATCCTGGAAGATCATCTGCAGGTGGCGGCGCATGCGTCGCATCCGGGTGCTGTCGAGCTTGGTCAGGTCCTGACCA
>JBBJOX010000038.1:8877-13917 GCA_037724245.1 Thermomicrobiales bacterium
ACAACTGCAGGATGGCCCGACCTGTGGTCGATTTACCGCAGCCGGACTCTCCAACAAGCCCAAGCGTTTCACCCTTTTTGACGGAGAATGAAACTCCGTCAACCGCCTGAACTGCGCCGACCTTGCGCTGAAAAATGATTCCCTGGGTCAGCGGAAAGTGCATGACCAGATTCTGGACATCAAGCAATGGTGCATCCCCGCCCGTGGCGGCGGGGGAAGTTGATGTCTGCTGTGCGACAGCTGCGGACATTCGTCTTTCCTCCTGGCCTAGGACTCAGGGCCCATTTGGCTACTTGAAATACCGAGATCGGGAGCCTCCGGATCGAAATCATTGGCTGCGATCGATGGTTCCGGATGCCCATGTTCGCGGGCTACCTCGTCCTGATCATCCTCGCGGTGTACTTCTTCCCAGAACCAGCAGGCCGACATGTGACCCTTGGCCACTTCGATCAATGGTGGATTTTTCTGCTCGCACTTTTCGCGGGCATAATTGCATCGCGGAACGAACGGGCACATATCCGGGAGGTCGATGAGATCAGGTGGAAGGCCCCGGATAGGCTGGAGTTTATCCTTGTTCCTGGCGTCCAGTCGGGGAATCGATTTCATCAGTCCGACAGTGTACGGATGTCGCGGATTCGCGAATATTTCCTCGGTCGAGGCGGTTTCCACGATGTGACCGGCGTACATAACCTGCACCCGGTCGGCCATACCCGCAACCACACCCATCGAGTGAGTGATCATGATCACACCGGTACCGGTTTCATTCTGCAACGTGCGCATCAGGTCAAGAATCTGGGCCTGAATGGTGACGTCGAGCGCTGTTGTCGGTTCGTCGGCAATCAGCAGTTTCGGATTGCAGGAGAGCGCCATAGCAATCATCACGCGTTGGCGCATACCGCCGGAAAACTGATGCGGATACTGGCCCACCCGTTCTGCTGCATTCGGGATACCGACCATCTCTAGGAGTTCGATGGATCGTTTTTTCGCCTGATCCTTGTTCATCCCCATATGAAGTTGCAGTGCTTCACTGATCTGACGATTGATTGTCAGCACAGGGTTCAACGATGTCATCGGATCCTGAAAGATCATGGCAATGTCGTTGCCGCGAATCGAGCGGACCTGTTCCTCTGACATTTTGAGGATGTCACGACCGTTGAAATTGACCTCGCCGTTCACGATCTTGCCTGGAGGATTCGGGATCAGGCGCATGATGGACAAGCCAGTCATGCTTTTGCCTGATCCGGATTCTCCTACCACACCGAGCGTTTCACCTGGCATGACGTAGAACGAAACGTCATCGACGGCCTTAACGACGCCATCCTGTGTGAAGAACTGCGTTTGAAGGTTCTTGACCTCCAGCAGTGGCTGACCCGTCCCAATCGGGTTTTTGTTCACTACAGGCGAAGTAGACGCCATCCTTGCTCCTCTCGTGCCTTTCGGCGTTATGTTGGTGCTGCTTGCGCCCTGCCGGTATGTGCCTGGATCTCTGAAATCAGAGAAACCGGCCGCCGGGGCGAATCGTGTCAGTGACTGAGCGTCTTCGAGTCTCGCGTAGTCGCTTCGTCACACCTGACGTGAGTTGTTCGGGAGTTCAACCGTACGCTTGGGTACGGACATTACCACAGCGTGAAGCCTGCGGCAATTGTCGACTCATGCGCAGTTGCACATGAATCTTACCTACAGAATGTACTCCGCCTACCCGTGATTGTGTACTCCCCGCCAATCTAGCGCTTCCCGAATTCGTCAATCATTCGACGCGCAGATTGTGCAAGGAGCACAGTTGCACTCGCGACAATCATGTCGAAGCCGCGATCTGCGGCCACACTGGCTCCTGCTGCATCTGGAGCAACCGTTCCGAGTTTGATGCCGCGTGCTTTTGCGCGGGCAATCACCTGGTCGCCAACTGCGGTCACATCGGGATGCAGAGGCTGGCCGGCAAACCCCATCGACTGCGCGAGATCGTTGGGTCCAACAAACAGCATGTCCATGTCAGGAACATCGAGAATGGCGTCCAGTGCGGGCAGGGTGTCGATATGCTCGAACTGCACGATGGTCATCGTTCGATCGTTGATCATGGGAACGAGTTCCGCTGCCGGCTTGTTCAGGCCATATTCGAAGGCTCGGCTTCCGGCCAGGCCACGTGTGCCGCGCGGCGCATATTTGGTCGAAGCTACGGCATCCTCAGCTTCTTCGGCAGAGTTGATCTGTGGGAACATCACGCCAGAAATCCCGAGATCGAGGAACTTGAGAACCACCTGCTTGTCTTTCTGGCCGATCCGGGCCAGCGCTGGAATGCCATTGGCTTCCGCTGCCAGAATCATCGGATAGGCGGATTCGGGCGAAATTGGCCCATGCTCCGCGTCCAGCAGTACGAAATCGAACCCGGCCAGCGCGATGATTTCGACCCATTCCGGCGATGAGGGCTGGATGAATGTGCCGAGCACTGTCTTGCCGGCGGAGAGTTTCTCCATCACCGTATTCGTATAGTTCACCAGAGTGTCTCCTTCGATATCCAACGCTACACGTCCGCGGCTATTGTTATAAGGAAACAGCGATTCCTGCAATCCTCGTGATCGAGCGTCATCGACGGATTCACTATTCGGTAAGGAGAGGGTCAGTTGTCCGAGACCAACGCCAGCATCACTCTCGCTGATCGCGATCGACCATTCTGGGTTGGATTCCATTCTGTGCCGTACGTCGGCCCGTCTCGCATGAGGCGGTTGCTTGGACACTTCGGTTCACTCGAATCAGCATGGAACGCACAGCGGCAGGAGTTGGCCCGGATTCTCGACGAGCGGGGATTGCGCAGTTTGATCGAACGGCGCGAGGCGCTGGATCTGGATGGGCGCATGGAAGGTCTGCAACGTGCCAACGTGACCGTGGTAACACTGCTCGACGATGCCTTCCCCAGGCTTTTGCGCGAGGCACCTGCTCCTCCGCCGATTCTGTTTACTCGTGGCACGTTCAGCGACTTCGACGAGCAGGCAGTGGCAATTGTCGGGACGCGTCGGATGACTCCATACGGTCGCGAGGTGACCGCCCGGATTGCGGGTGACCTGGCGCGCGCCGGTGTCACGATCGTTTCGGGACTGGCCCTCGGCGTCGATGGTGTCGCACATCGGGCGGCACTGGATGCCGGAGGGCGCACGATTGCGGTGCTCGGAGGCGGGATCAACCGGGTTTATCCGTCGGGACACAGGCAGATGGCCAGTCAGGTCAGTGATTCTGGCGTTCTGCTTTCGGAATATGATCCGGATTCCCAGGCCGATGCGCCACATTTCCCCGCGCGCAATCGCATCATCAGCGGCTAGTCACTCGGTGTCGTCGTCACCGAGGCTCCAGAGAAAAGTGGCGCCTTGATCACCGTAGATTTCGCTGCCGATCAGGGACGGGACGTGTTCGCGGTTCCGGGCAACGTGAATTCCGTAAACAGTGTCGGTTGCAACCGACTGATCCGCGATGGCGCGCGTATCGTTCGAACGGCGGACGATATTCTCGAGGATCTTCGACTGGGCTCAGCTCCACCACCACCGGCGCAGCAACCTTTGCTCCTCGACGAACGTGACCGTCGGATTGTCGCCGTCCTGACATCGGAGCCGCAACATATCGATGACATCGCGGCTCAGGCTAATCTCACCGTCACCCAGATTGCCGTGCAATTGATGACGCTCGAACTGCAGGGCATCGTCCGGAATTCCGGCGCCCAGCATTACGTTCGCGTTTGATCGTTTCTTGACAGTGATACCATCGGCTCTCTACTGTAAGTTCCGCATTGCTCAACAGAGAACCTTGACGACTACCGTAGTCTGAAAAAGAGCGCCGGTGGGTCTTGCGTATCGTTTCGAAACCCATGACCAGTTGCAATGCAGCAATTGAACGAAGCCAACGGCGACAGGAATCCACAATCTATGACAGATACTGAAATCAAACCAAAAGCGAAACAGAAGACAACGAAAACTGCCAAGGCGCCAGCCAAGAAGACGACCAGTCGTAGCAAGTCGGCCACATCGCGGGCGCCACGAGGCAAACTGGTCATCGTCGAATCACCGGCCAAGGCCCGCACGATCGGGCGCTATCTGGGTACCGGTTATACGGTCAAGGCATCGATGGGGCATATCCGCGACCTGCCGAAGAGCACCATGGGTGTCGATGTCGACGACGACTTCACGCCGAAGTACCTGATTCCTCGGGACAAGAGCAAGGTCGTCAAGGATCTGAAGGAAAGCGTACAGGGGGCCAAGGAAATCTATCTGGCAACTGACCCTGATCGTGAAGGTGAGGCGATTGCCTGGCATCTGATTCATGCGACGGAAGCCACGGAGAAAACGGTTCACCGGGTCATCTTCCACGAGATTACGCCTGAGGCCGTGCTCCACGCGATCGAGAATCCGCGCGAGATCGACATGGATCTTGTCGATGCGCAGCAGGCGCGGCGTATTCTCGATCGCCTCGTTGGCTACGGGATCAGTCCACTGCTGTGGAAGAAGGTCAAACGCGGCCTGTCTGCAGGGCGAGTTCAGAGTGCGGCGCTGCGAATCGTTGTCGAGCGCGAACGCGAGATTGAAGCGTTCCAGCCGGTCGAGTACTGGTCGCTCGATGCCGATCTTTCGAAGATCGTCGATGGCGAACCTACGAAACGCGATATGTTCCGGGCGAGTTTGCATCACATCGCGGGCAAGAAAGCCGAGCTGTCCAACGGTGAGCAGACCGAAGGTATCGTGCAGGCTCTCGATGGTGCGTCGTGGCAAGTCAGCGACGTTATCAAGCGGGAAACCCGGCGACGTGCCCAGGCACCGTTCACAACCAGCACCCTGCAGCAGGAAGCTTCTCGCAAACTTGGTTTCTCGGTTCGCCGAACCATGCAGATCGCTCAGGAACTCTACGAGGGCATCGATCTCGGTGCCGAAGGAACGCAGGGTGTCATTACCTACATGCGAACCGACTCGGTGTCGATTTCGGAATCGGCGCGGGTGGCCGCTCGTGTGGCAGTTGCCGACAAGTTCGGACCGCAGTTCGTACCGCAAAAGCCCAACATGTACA
>JBBJOX010000039.1:0-13864 GCA_037724245.1 Thermomicrobiales bacterium
ATATGCCCACTTGTTAAAGTGCCTACGCCCGGTTCCCCCGGCGCAGAAGCGCCCTGCTATAATGCAGGGCGGAAAATCGCTGACCCTTCGTTGTGAAGAGTTGCTTGGATCGTCTTTGTCGACGCCCTTGCTACATGCGACCTCCCAGTCGGCGAACCACTTTCGTGCTCGCCCGTCCGCTGACGTTTTCAGCGGCGACCCTCAGTCTAACGCGGTCTTCTACGGGGCGTCAAGGCAAATCAGAAGGCAATCCCGAGATTCGATAACGATTGCCCGAAACGCCGCCTACTCAGGCACGGATTCTTCCAGAACAAAGGGCAAATGCCCATTCTGTTCTGGGCAAACATGGCCATCTGGCTCCATTGGAGTGCCACACATCGTGCATCGGGGGCGCCCGGCCGCAACCAGGGTAGCTGCCTCCTCACTCAGATGCCGGGCCTGTCCACGCGTGACGCGGAGATCGATCGATCTGGTTTCGATCAATGGCTCGTCCTCCACCTCGCCCAGCATGTCGTGCGCCGAAATGACGATTCGATCCTGGCTCACATCGAAGCCCAGTTCGAGCCGGCCAACCCGAAATTGGTGGCGGGTATCGGCATCGAATGCGTCCGGCACCGCGGAATAGAGATCGGCCGGACTGTCCAGATTCGGCAATTGCTCAAGCATTTGCTCGATCGCCATGCCCAACGCCTGGACCTGCTGCTTCTCCATCCATAGAATGTGCGTTTCGCCACGGATGAACGCCAGCATACGGAATCTGCGCTTGCCGGGTTCGCCGAGTGCTTCAACCTGCACTCGTGCGTCTTCTCCGGACCCTGATGGAAATCTGTTCAATGGATCTGACATGGTGCTTTGGATGCTCTTCCTGCATATTGGGAACGTCAACGTGTCTGACTCAAGGATACCAAGTCGCATGGATAGCTGAACGCGGAGGCACGATTGGTAATCATGCAGGGGTTCGAAGCTTCGGCCCTGTGCGTTGTTCTCGAAGTGCAGAAACGAAGCGGCCGGTACGGCCACTTCGTTTCTGTTGTCGATATTAATGAACCTGAATGCAGGTGCGAATTCAGTCTGTCCCGACTGACGTGGGCACCAGTGGCGCCACTGCATCGTCGGTCTCTTCCTCAACGATGCCATCGTCGGTGCCTAGCGGCTCAGCCTCGACCCGGGAATCAGTTGACGGTCGACGCGCTGGCCGCATCAGATCCCTGGTTTTGCCATCCTTCGCTTCGGTGTCCCTGGTTCCCGGAATCTGCGAGAGCAGGTCCTGGATGTTGACACCAGTCAGCGATTCAAGGATAGCTGGAACCTGCGCCATGATCGTGCCGACATCGGTGGCGATCCGATTAACACCAGTTCCACCACCGGCGGAATCTCCACCGGTCGAAATTACCGTGATCTTATCGACACGGGACAGCGGTTCGGCGATCGCTCGCACCATATCCGGAAGCTGGGTAAGGAGGCGATCGATAACAGCTGCCTGATTGTATTCCTGATATGCAGCCGCCTTGATCTGCATCGCGTTGGCTTCAGCCTGACCCTTGGCCTGAATGATCTCTGCCTCAGCAAGACCTTGCACACGAACAATCTGGGCAATGGCCTCACCTTCGAGTCGGGTCGCCTCAGCCTGGGCACCGGCCCGGAGAATTTCACGCTGCTTCTCGGCTGCTGCCAGCGTTTCGATACGCTGCTTTTCAACCTCGGCAGCTCTCAGCACCGTGGCAATGAGTTCCTTCTCACGACGGAGAATTTCAGCTTCCTGGACCGCAATTTCACCTTGCTTGCGGACCTGCTCGACGCGAACCTGCTCTTCAACTACCTTCTGCAGCTGAATGTTGGTCTGGATCTCATAGGCCTTGTCGGCCTGGGCTCGCTGTTCCTGTACCGATCGGTCGTACTCGGCGCGCTTCAGTTCGAGATCGCGAACCGATTCCGCCTGTTTCACCTGACTCAGGGATTCGGCCGTCACCTTTTCCTGCTCGGCTGCTGCTTCGGCGATCTTGGCCTCGCGCATGGCCTGGGCACGTCGAATCGCGATGTCGCGTTCGGCCTCAGCCATCGCAATGTCGGCCGTTCGGCGAACACTGGCGACATCGGGCTTACCCATATTGAGAATGTATTCGTTGTTGTCCCGAACTTCTCTTATCGTGAAGGAAATGACTTCGAGTCCCATTTTGGACATGTCTTCGGCGACATTGCCTCGCATGCGGTCGGCAACCATCTCCGGTTCCTTGACGATCGACTCCACCGTCAATTGACCCGTAATACCGCGAAGATGACCTTCCATAACCAAACGGATCAGGCCCTCCCGATCGGGCTGGGGCTTGGAGAGAAACTGCTCTGCCGCGGTCAGAATACTTACCGGATCTGACTTGACCTTTATCTGGGCCACTGCTTCGACGTTCACTGCGACACCCTGATTGGTGTAGAGATCCTGCGTTGGCGCCACATCGAAACTCATGAGCTCGAGCGAGAGCTCGCGGCTGGTCTGAACCATCGGCCAAATGACCTTGCCGCTCCCCTTGATCACCTTGGTACCGCCGAAGCCGTACACAATTAGTGCCTGGTTCGGTCCTACTTTCTTATAGAGGCGCGCCATCAGCGCGAACATCAGCATGAGCACGACAACCAGCGTGACCACGATTACCAGAACTTCAATCAACGCGCTTCCTGTCCCTTCGTCGGTGGCGGCATCTTCGTCGATGCGATTGACCTGCTCGCCCTTCTTTCATAATAACGTCAACCAATGGCTACAAAGTTCCAAAACTGGTCAGGCAGTACTGACTGTTCATTCGAATGGGTCTGCCAGCAGATCGGCAAACGGTTCGACCACGGCGACGCCTTTTTCGGTGCGCAGTACGACAACTTCGGTTCCGAAGCTGATCGCTTGGGACGTCGATGCCCTGGCAGAGGCGACTTGGCGGGTTCCACCAAGCTCGAACACGATTTCCCCGAAACCGCCCTCGCGGATTCCCGAGGTGACTTTTGCCACAACCCCGACCGTGTCGTAGTCGTCCTCATCGAGTTCCTTGCCGCCTGGTCGAAGCACCTTGGTGATGAACCAGCTAACGGCAATTGCTGCAACCATTCCACCACCAAGACCAAGCAAAATACTGAGGAATGTGCTCCAGCCGGCAGCATTGCGGAAGAGATAACCAATGCCGCCAAACCACGTGATGAACGCGAGAATGGCAGAAAGGTTGAAAAGGCCGTTCAGGAGTTCGCCCCCGCCGTCTCCCCCGCTCTCGCCACCGCCGATCCCAATATCGGCAAACCCGAGTACCAACGACGCGACGGTAAACAACACTCCGAACAGAAATCCACCGAGCAAAATGGCATCGAGCAGGTCGTTGACTGGAAACATATCGACCTCGGAGCGGAACGCAGCAACGTTCGTACGTCGAAATTGCGAGTCTGGAGTGCTAGTTTAGTCTGGAGCAGTCCGCTCGTGCTGAGTGGAATCGGCACTTCAACCCACGCTTTTCCGAAAGCGCCCTTCATTCACAGATTCCCGATTTACAGTAAAGGTCTCGTTCATATGCTGATTGCCCGCCACCAAACAATGTCGATCCGGGCTCGCGGACTCGAGGCCAACAAATGGCGCGATTTCGATCTGATGCTCTTCGCGACGATGATGGTGTTGACCGGGTTCGGCATTGTTTCGATCTGGAGCGCGGTCGGTCTGCCTCCTATAGTTTCTTACAATTCAGGTTCAATGCAGGCGGCTTACAGCCTGGTCGGTGTGATCCTGATGTTCATCGCGGCCGCAGTGGACTATCGATACCTTCAATCGGCGGCCTGGTTTCTGTATGGCATCGGCATTCTGTTGCTGGTCGCGGTGGTCAGCCCGCTTGGTTATACCGTGCCCGGTACCAATGCCCAGAACTGGATTAACCTCGGATTCACGACGATCCAGCCTTCGGAGTTCGTTAAAATCACGACGCTGATCGCGCTGGCTTCCTTCATTTCATCGCGTGGTGAATCGATGAAGGAATTCGGGAACTTCGTGATCGCCGGCATGATCGTCGCCTTGCCGGCCGGCATGGTGCTGCTTGGTCCAGATCTCGGCCAGGCGATGGTGTTCATGGCACTCTGGGCGAGCACACTGATCCTGATGAAGACGCGGAAGCTGTTTATCGGCGCCGTCATTCTCGGCATTCCCGCGTTGGCAGTGTTTGCCTGGTTCAACGTGCTCGAGGTGTATCAGAAGAATCGCATCCTGGTTTCCTATGATCCGTCGAAAGACCCGCAAGGAGATGGGTTTCAGATTATCCAGGCACGAATCAGTATCGGAGCAGGAAGCTGGACCGGTGCCGGGCTCGGTGGCGGCACGCAAAGCCGTGCCAACATCCTTGCAGTACGGGAGTCGGATTTCATTTTTGCCCATGCCAGCAGTATGTTCGGATTCATCGGAATGCTGGCACTGTTTCTGGCAACGATCATTCTGATCTGGCGGTGCCTGAACGTTGCGGAAGTGTCACGGGATTCGTTCGGTCAGATTCTCGCAACCGGAATCAGCGGACTTCTCTTCTTCCAGTCGTTTCTGAACATCGGAATGAATGTTGGTTTGATGCCGGTTGCCGGGATCACGCTGCCATTCGTCAGTTCCGGGGTTTCCTCACTCTGGACATTCATGGTGCTGATCGGAATTTTGCAAAGTGTTCGGATGCACCATCGGCGGCTCGACTTCCTCCGAAGCTAGGCATCCTCGGCCGCGATCTTCCGCACGAGGTCATACGCCTCGGCACCAGTGATTCCGAGAATGGCGCTTGCTTCGCGGGCCGCCTTTGCCGGACGTAGTTTGTCCCGGAGCAATCTTCGAATCACATCCTCCGCCGAGTCCCGTCCGAGATCGTCCCCCGTTGGCGGTCCCACGACGACGACAATCTCGCCCTTTGGCGGCTGATCCCCATACCGATCCGCCAGTGATGCAAAAGATCCCCGGATGATCTCCTCGTGCAGTTTCGTAAGTTCTCGAGCTACGGTCGCTGATCGATCGCCCAGCAATTCGGCCAGTTCGAGGAGGGTGTCGCGCAGGCGCAGCGGAGATTCGAACAGGACCAGCGCCGATTCCGCACGAGCAGCCTTGCCAAGCAGCAGCCGGCGCTCCCGAGCTACGCGTGGGAGGAATCCCAGATAATAGAAGGGAGCGTCAAGCAACCCTGAGGCACTGACGGCAGCAATCATGGACGATGGACCAGGGATCGGAACAACCCGGAACCCAGCTTCAGCTGCGGCCAGCACCAGTTCGGCACCGGGATCGGCAATTGCAGGAGTCCCGGCATCGCTGATGATGGCAATGCTCTGTGTTGCCAGTCGTTGAATCAACTCTTCGTGGCGACTGGCACGATTGTGCTGGTGGTAGCTCAGCATCGGGGTCGAGATGCTGTACTCCTGCAGGAGTTTGCCGCTGTGGCGTGTGTCCTCGGCGGCGATCAGATCAACGTTCTGCAAGGTTGCGATTGCCCGGGGCGAGATATCCTGCAAATTCCCAATCGGGGTCGCCACCACATACAGGATTCCCACTTTAAACGCACCCGACGTGCGATGGAACGCGTGTTCGCATTGCTATACTATCCTCTGCCGATTCCAGATCGGAAAATCGTTGGCCGAACCGGTTTCGGTAGCTTCAGTGTGAATTGAGAATCGAGTCCCCAGCATGTCCGAAGGATCACTGTTCGATATCGAAAGCGTGGCACCTTTGGCCGCTCCGGACCAGTCAGTACTGAATCCGGAACCAGCCGAGACCTCGTCACTGTACCGAAAATACCGTCCGCAATCGTTTGCCGCAGACGATCTTTTCGGACAGGACCATGTTGTTCATACCCTCCGCAACGCCATTGCACTCAATCGAATTGCGCATGCCTACCTCTTTTGTGGGCCGAGAGGAACCGGGAAAACGACGACCGCTCGCCTGATGGCAAAAGCGGTCAACTGCCTCAATCCTGATCCCCAGATTCGGCCATGTAACGCGTGCGACGCGTGCGTCGCCATCAACCGCAATGCGACGACGGACGTCATCGAAATCGACGCCGCCAGTAACCGGGGAATCGACGATATCCGCGAACTTCGGGAGCGGGTCAAATACGCACCAACGCAACTTCGCACCAAGTTCTACATCATCGATGAGGCTCATCAGATCACCGGCGCGGCCGCCAATGCCTTCCTCAAAACACTGGAGGAACCACCTCCGCACACCAAGTTCATTCTCGCCACGACAGATCCGGAAGAATTACTCCCGACAATCGTGTCGCGGTGCCAGCGCTTCGACTTCCGGAGGATTAGTCTCGACGCCATGACGGCCTGCCTCCGCAAGGTGGCCAGGCTCGAATCGATCGACATTCAGGATGACGCGATCGACGCGATTGCCCGCCACGCTACCGGTAGTCTCCGCGACGGCCTCGGCCTGCTCGATCAGGTATCGCTGTATCGGGAACATGGCGGAACCGACGCCGTCGATGTGACGGCGGAACTGGTACGAACAGTGCTTGGCATCAGTCGCAACGAACGCGTCGAAGCGGTGTTCGAGGCAATTGCAAATCGGGACCCTGGCAAGGGTTTGACCGTCATCGGAAAAGCGGTTGAAGACGGAGACGACATTCGGCAATTTGCGAAGCAACTGCTGGCTTACGCCAGGCTCCTGATGCTGGAACGAGCGCAGGGAGCGTCCGATGCCGACGCCATTGCCAAGGCCTTGGCTCAGCGCTTTGATCTACGAGAACTGGCTTCGATTGCGCAACGATTTGGCGATGTCGACTTCAAGATCAAACATGCCGTACTACCTCAGCTACCGGTAGAGTTGGCATTTATCGATGTGACACTTGGTGCGGCAGGTCCAACTCAACCGAGGGTTCAGCCAACGGCCACCCGCGAGCCGGACGCATATGCC
This sequence comes from Thermomicrobiales bacterium, assembly GCA_037724245.1. Lineage (GTDB taxonomy): Bacteria > Chloroflexota > Chloroflexia > Thermomicrobiales > UBA6265 > JBBJOX01. The sequence continues at coordinate 6,890 of JBBJOX010000039.1, forward strand.
GCTCCTGCTACGCCATACGAACCTCGGGAGAAATCCGAATCGCCTGCTGCTCCACGGACCAGATTGCGTGATCGGGTTCGCGAAACTTCTGCAGCGCCCGCAACGAGCGCGCAACGTTCGGAGACATCATCTGGCGACATCCCGCCTGCGCCGATGTCGCAGGCAACATCACAAGCACCGGAGCTTCCGCCATCTTCAGATGCAAGCACCGTCGATGTTGTTGCGCGAAACAACGCGGAACTTTCGCTGGAAACGATCATCGATCTCTGGCCCCGGATACGGGCGGACGTCAAGGCACTCGATCGAAAAGCCGAGGCGATCATGCAGCAGGTTGATCCGGTGAATGCGGTCGGCACTCGAGTCACGTTGACATCCTCGTATGAATTTCATCGAAACCGGTTGAACTCGGACGAAATTCGCGTCATCGTCGAAGACGTCATTTCGCGCCTCGTAGGGACACAGGTACAGGTCACCTGCGTCAGCCGTGACGAAGCGGCGGCTTTACGTTCACGGGCCAGCGGTCCGTCATCAGAGAGTTCGATGTCAGCTCCACAGGCCGCCAACACGACGGTTGAATCTCGCGCCGACGTGACAGAGTCTCCGAGTGTCGAAGCATCGACAGCTGATGACGAAACCAGGATCACGGCCGTCCGAAACATCTTTGACGCGGATGAGATATTCGACTGATTCGTCGGTTTCAGCCCAAAGGTGCCGGTGTCGCCTGAGGTACAGGGGTCCCTTGCCGGGCTCCATTAATCAGTGGTTCCCGAATATCGCCGGGCATTTCGATAGTGAACTCGGATCCATCGGCTGTGTCACGATTCCAGACCAGGCCGTCCGCCGCCCACCAGATCTCGGGGACAGAGCTTTGGGATCCGATCAGAACATCGTAGGTCGAGCCATTACGCAGCGATTTGACGAGCAAACTGTGAAAAGTCACTGTGTCTGCGTCGATAACAGCAATCACAATCGCGATCGAACGCCCATCGGGCGAAAGGACGAATGATTCGATTGTTCCGGACGGTCCACCTCGACCCGAAGTTGCGATCAGAATCGGTGAGTTCTTCGCCAGAATCAGTTCGTAGAGCTGTCCACCAAGTGGATTGCCTTCCGTCCGGTCGGCCACCACGTAGAACAGTGATGATCCGTCGACACTCCAGTTGAATTGTTCAACCGAGAATCCGACTGGCAGATTCTCCCGCCCAACGGATTCAGACCGGGACACCGTTGCACCATCTGGAGTCAGGACTTCGATTCGGCCAAGTCCTGCCGCATTGCGGAGGAACGCCCCAATCCGGCTGCCGTCGGGAGACCAGCGAGCATCCTGCAATCCGTCAAGCGGAGACGACGGCGTATAGACAATCGGATCGCCGCCGTCAGACGGGACGGAAACGAGTTGGCCGTCGGATGAACTGACGAGGATTTGATCGCCCAGCGACGCCCATGCCACGGTGACATGAACCGATGCACCGGTAACACCTCCAGTGCCATCCGAGACAGGCGTCGCGCGCAGGGTATCCATCGCGATCAGATTGTCGAATCTGGTCTGTTCGGCGCCCGCAGCGTCATAAATTACCATTGAGGCATCGCCAACGTCAGGAATCAGGATGGCGGCGACGCGGCTGCCATCCGGTGCACCATCGATAGCTGCAATCTCCACTCCGGATTGAGCCGACCATTCCGTGATTGATGTTTGGTGTTCGGCGATGACGACCGACGTAATCACGTTGTCCGTCAGCGAATACAGCGAATCAGGTGCGCCGCGCGATCGCAGAACGGAGGATGGAGATGCGATCGGACCGGCTACAGTGGGCTCAGCATCCTCGGTTGCAATCGCCATTGGAGATTCAGAGGAGACGGTTTGCTCCACTGTCGGATCGTTGGCAAACCTTCTGTCATCCGGAGTCGTGGATTCGTTGCTGCACGCGGAGAGAACCACTGCCGCGCAGGTGACTGCCACGACCGAGGAAGCAAAACGACGTCGATGGGCAACTGTTGAACAGATCCTGGTAGCGGCGCCTGAGATACGAAATCGAGTCACGTGGTTGCGTCCGCTATCTCTGCTCATGGGTCTCACGGCTAGACCATACCGTGTAGCCAGTTGACCTTTACTGCATGTGGTGGGGTTCCCGAATGGGATGTATGACGTACTCGACTATACCACGCACGAGAGTCGGGACTGGCCCTTTCCGTGACTGTTTGGCATCGATTTGGACCCACTGACAGGAAACTCCAGATGCCTTTGTGCAGAAGGGTTTCCGTACAGGCTATTGAAAGGTGGACGAAGTGTCACAGGTTACGACCGGTCTGGAAAAGCTGGCGGATGGAGCCGCACCGGAACTCCATGGCAAGCGCCTCGGATTGGTAACCAATCCTTGCGGAGTCGATCGGCATCTTCGATCCTCGATCGATGTCCTGTTTGGCAACAGGAATATCGATCTGGTGGCACTTTTCGGTCCTGAGCATGGCATTCGTGGCGAGGTCCAGGCCGGAGGGAAAGTCGATGCGGAGCAGGATAACGCCACCGGCTTACCAGTTCACAGCCTGTACGGCAAAACACGAATGCCAGACGCTGCAATGCTGGACGGTCTAGATGCGGTCGTAGTCGACCTTCAGGACATCGGTGTCCGCTATGCCACATATCTGTCGACGCTGGACAACGTGCTGACGGCCTGTCACGCCAATAGCAAGCAAGTGATCATTCTCGATCGGCCGAATCCTCTCGGAGGGCAAACAGTCAGCGGTGGCTTGCTCGACCCTGGCTTTCGCTCGTTCATCGGCACTCATCCAGTTCCGATTCTTCATGGAATGACGCTCGGAGAACTCGGACTGATGATCGCGCACGAACGCGCTCTGACTCCGCCAATCGTGGTGACGATGGACGGCTGGAGGCGAAGCATGCTCTGGGATGAAACCGGTCTGCCATGGGTTCTGCCATCGCCAAACCTCCCGACCCTGGATTCGCATCTTCTCTACCCGGCAACGTGCCTGATCGAAGGCACTACCCTGTCCGAAGGCCGTGGCACGACAAGACCATTCGAGGTTTTTGGTGCACCATGGCTCAATCCTCAACACATGGTCGAATTGATCGATGGGCTGAGATTACCCGGCGTTCGGGCACGGCCGCATTATTTTGTTCCAACCATCTCGAAACACGCGGGAGAGCACTGCGGTGGTGTGCAAGTGTATGTCGAGCGAGGCTTTCTTCATTCGATGCCCGAACTAGGCTCCCGTCTGATTCACCTCCTGGCAACGAACTACTCCGACCAGTTTGCATGGACCGATTTACCAGACGAAGGCTCGCGCTATTTCATTGATCTGCTGACAGGCAACGACCAGCTTCGCAATGCAATCGATGCTGGAGAATCTCCCGATGATCTCCTCGATATCTGGACAAACGACGCTGAAACGTTCAGGGTTCGGCGCGGCGCGTTCCTGCTGTACGATTCCTGAACGATTTGGAATCAGTAACGCTGGAGTCTCCGATGGATCACAACCCTCTCTCGACGGCAGAACTTGCCGCGCTGTCCACCGAGCAGCGGAACTCGGCCAGCGCCTGGATCGATCAGGTCTCAACTCGGGAACTCGTGGCGATCATCAATCGCGAGGATGCACGCGTCGCGACCGCAGTTGAAGCAGAACTGGATTCCATCGCCCGAGCGGTCGACATGGCTGTGGAGCGAATCCAGCGTGGTGGCCGCCTGATCTACATCGGCGCCGGAACATCGGGGCGTCTCGGTGTACTCGATGCGTCGGAGTGTCCACCAACGTTCGGCACCGACCCCTCGATGGTGCTGGGCATCATCGCCGGTGGTGATACCGCACTCCGCAATTCGATCGAAGGTGCCGAGGATGATCCAGCCCAGGGAGAAATGGCACTGCGAAAACTTGAAGTGTCCGGGAACGACGTTATCGTTGGTATCGCCGCCAGTGGTCGAACTCCGTTTGTCCTCGGGGCCATCGCCTATGCCCGGTCGGTCGGTGCTGCAACCATTGGGCTCGGCAATAGCCCGAACTCAAAGCTTTCGAGCGCTGTGGATATAGCGATTACACCGCTGCCTGGACCTGAAGTGATCACCGGATCGACGCGGATGAAGGCCGGCACGTCGCAAAAACTGGTGCTGAACATGCTGAGCTCAGGCGTGATGATCAAACTGGGTAAGACCTTCGGCAATCTGATGGTCGATGTCAAAACGAGCAATGCGAAGCTTCAGACCAGGGCAGTTCACATCGTCGCCGAAGCAACCGGAATTGGCGATCAGGCTGCTGCCGTTGTACTTGCGGTCAGCGACAACGAGGTCAAGACGGCCATCGTCTCGGTTCTTTCCGGGATTGCACCCGATCAGGCACGGGATCGATTGGCATTGAACGACGGCATCGTGGCTCGCGCCATCGCTAATGATTTCGCATGAGTAACCACAGCCCGGCATATCTGGGCGTTGATGGTGGCGGCACCAAAACGACGGTCGTTATCGTCGATGCATTCGGCACGGAAATCGCAAGATCAACGGCGCCTACGTCGAATCCATCGGTCATTGGCATCGAGGCGGCGTCCAGGGTTGTCTTCGATGGCATCTCGGCTGCGGAGTCAATGCTCCCGGCCGGGTTCGAAGTTCTCAGTGGATGGGTTGGACTGAGTGGATTCGGTCGGCCCGAAGATCATCAGGCATTGCGCCCGATTCTGGAACGACTGATCCCGGAAATACACATGGGCAACGATATCGAACTCGTGTTGGCAGGCTTGCCGAATGCCGTCGGCATCGCGCTGATTTCGGGAACGGGATCGATCGTGGCCGGGAGCAACTCCGAAGGCACATTCGTTCGTGTTGGTGGTTGGGGCCATGTTTTCGGTGATGAAGGCAGTGGCTACGCTATTGGTCGCGATGCATTGAAAGCCATCGCCCGATCCATCGATGGACTTGGTCCGGAAACGACGCTGAACCAGCTCATCCTGGGTGAACTCGGCATCGATCACAGCCGACCTTTCGATCTCATTTCCAGAATCTACGCACCATCAATGGATAAGGCCGGAATCGCCAGCCTTGCCAAATTTCCGCTCGATCAGGCGCATTCTGGAGACGCGGTGTCGCTCCGCATCGTTCAGAACGCAGCCAACGATCTGGCAGATATGGCAACGACCGCTGCCCGGCGACTCGGATTTGTCGACAGGCTTCCCGTCGCCTTGACCGGTGGAAACCTGTTGCACATCCTGATCCTGCGAAATCTGGTACTCGCCAGGTTGCAGGAGACATGGCACGTTGTTGAACCAGTCATCGTGATCGATCCAGCATTGTCAGCTGCGAGATCACTGGCCGGTGTTGTGGAGATTCCAGAATGAACACGTATGCCGTTCGCGGAAAGCTGGCACTCGGGCAACAACTCGAACGCGGCACGATTGTCGTCGAGAACAATCGTATCGCCAGTGTTGTGCGCGGCGACGTAGCGAATGGCAATCTCCCAGAGATTGTCTACGATGCTGGAATCGTATCGGCAGGCATGATCGATCTTCAGGTGAATGGGGCAATCGGGCTCGAGGTGAGTGCATCGGCCCAGGCCATCGAATCTATCTCATCCTGGATGCTTGAGTCGGGTGTCACCGGGTGGCTTCCAACCGTCGTCACATCCCCCGCCACCGCCTATCCACAGGTGTTTGCCAACTGGGACAACGTCGATCGATCGATCGGCGCAACGCCGCTCGGGCTGCATCTCGAAGGTCCGTTCCTCTCATCTGAGAAAAAAGGTGCTCATCGCGCCGACTGGATCGATGCCGCCGCTGATGACCTGCTGGATTACTGGTTAACCCAGTCCGGCATTGCTCTCGTGACCGTCTCTGCCGAGCGGGAAGGTAATCTGAAGCGGATTCGTCGATTGGTCGACCACGGTGCTTTAGTCAGCATCGGTCATACCAATTCAACCTTCGAGCAGTTCGAGGCAGCAGTTGAGGCGGGAGCACGCAAGGCCACACATCTCTTCAATGCGATGACGTCGATCCATCATCGTGAACCAGGAGCGATGGTCGCAGCGATGCTCGACGACCGGATCACCACCGGCCTGATACCGGATGGCGTTCACTCCCACCCGGCCACGCTGCGGCTCGCTCTCCGAACCAAGGGCGCCGATCGGATTGCGATTGTCTCCGACATGATGGCCGCCTGTGGTCATGGCCCGGGTGACTACACACTCGGCGGTCGCACGGTCACCGTGTCGGATCGAGCGGCGACGCTGGCAGATGGCACCCTTGCGGGCTCGATTCTGACGATGGACGAAGCCATCAGAAACGTCGTCGCCTGGACGGATGCGTCGATCGGACAGGCGTTGCACATGGCAACCGCTGTCCCGGCGACATTGCTCGGGCTGGCCGATCGAGGCGCAATTCGCATTGGTGCCAGAGCCGATCTGGTGCTCTGGAGTGCCGATTTGCACGTCGAGAAAACACTTATGACAACCGGATAATCGTCTGCCCCGTGATAGACTCCTGCACGTAAAGTCCAACTCTGGACTGCCTTCATTTCCGACGACCACGGGGAATCCATGAGCCTCACAATCAGCGATGTCGAGCACGTTGCCGCACTGGCCAGACTGGGCCTCCGCGACGACGAGAAGGAACGACTGCGGGAGCAGCTTTCGTCGATCCTCGAACACATCGCCGTCCTCAATCAAATCGATACACAGTCGATTCCGCCAACTGCGCAGGTTGTCGATCTGGTCAATGTGCTTCGGGACGATGTCGTCGAGCCCTCCCTGAGTCAGGAGGCTGTCCTCCGCACCGCCCCTCGTTCCCGAAACGGATTCTTCGAGGTTCGCGCCGTTATGGGTGGTGCGGACGAAGAAGAGGGTGCCTGAGCATGTCTGAACTCACCCGCATGACAGCGGCCGCTGCCAGAGATGCGCTCGACGCGCGCCAGCTTTCGGCAGTCGACCTGACGCGTGCCTACCTCGACCGTATCGCCGCGCTCGATCGCAGGCTCAACGCCT
>JBBJOX010000040.1:0-13843 GCA_037724245.1 Thermomicrobiales bacterium
CATGCGAGACGTGCCAGTACTGCAATAACGATGAACGACCCGGCACCGACGAAAACCGAACCCAGGTCAGTCAGTTGCTTTGATGTATAGACACATATTGTTTATTCGGCACAATGCACGGTAATTGTCAAACTCGCCTACGAATCTTCGACAGAAGGTGGGTATGCATTGATCTATTTCGAAACCAATTGCGTAGTAACGAGTAAGACGCGCACACCATTTCATAACCCGATCGGGAAACCTCGTTCAATCGCGGCAGGCCGGTCACAACACTGCTTCTGTGTCCCAATCGGTGGGCACAGCCGAAAACACCCATGTGGGATGGGGGACAAGCATGATGGATTACACATCCAGTCATGCCATTGAACAGGAGAGTCAAGATGCGCATTCGCTCGTTTCTGCTCGCCACGACGCTGAGCCTGGGGTTGGTTGCATCCGCCTCTGCCCAGTCGACTGTCACCGGCACAGATCTCTATTCGATCGATCTGGAATCCGGCAAGCTCAGCAAAATCGCCGAACTCGGTGATGGAGAGTCCGTCATCGGCATTGCCTTGCTGACAGGAATCAACGATTCGGGACCTGCACTGGCCCTGACCACGGACAATGAACTTTTCGAGTTCAACGTCAACTCACCAGGCGCCCTCGGCGACCGTCTCACCATCAGTGGCCTCGAGAGCGGCGAGAACCTCAAGGGCATCGATTACCGACCAGCCACCAGCGATCTGTGGGGAATCAGCGACCAGAGCCGAATCTATGAAATCGATCTCGGATCAGGCGAAGCCACCTCCGTCGGCGGCGTTCTCGATCCAGCCCTCGAAGATTCCAACCTTGGCTTCGACTTCAACCCAACTGTCGATCGCATCCGCGTCAGCGTCAGCTCGGGACAGAACCTGCGCCTGAACCCGGAGACCGGCATGGTTGGCGTCAACCCTGACACCGATATGCCAACCATCGACGGCAACCTCGCGTACGCCGAAGGCGACGAGAACGAAGGCACCGATCCAACAGTTGTCGGCGCGGCCTACACCAACAACCAGGACGGCGCCCAGCAGACCGACCTGTACGTGCTCGATGTGGCGACACAGTCACTTGCAACCCAGGCTCCACCGAACGCCGGTACGTTGAACACCGTCGGACCTCTCGGCACCGACATCGTTGAATGGGCATCGTTCGATATTGGACCAGGCGGCGAGGGATTCGTTTCCAATCCAAATCTGACCGGTATGCCTTCGACAGGTTCCGGTCTGGCTGGCACTGAAGCCAACCTGCCGATGCTGATTGGTGGCGGTCTCCTCGTCGCGGCAGTTGCCGCAGCGGGCGCTGGCCTCAACCTTCGACGCGAAGCCGCTCGATAAGAGTTACCGGGAGAGTTTCGGCGGACGCCCTCCCACAAATCAGGACCCAAAGAAAAGACGGCGTTCAACCACGAGCGCCGTCTATTTTTATGCCTGCAACCTCTCAGTTGTCGCGCAGAGGCAAGCCGCAGCCTGTCCTGAGCCTGCGAATGGATGTTCGCCTGTGGCCTCGCAACCATGATTCAAGCGCGAACGCCTCACCCCAATCGTCATGCAAACGAAGGAAGCATCCCTCGGCGAAACCGGTATATCCTTCCGCTCCTTCTATCAGAACACCGAACATATCTGCTCGTTCCGAGGCAAGAAGCGTCCATCAACTGCCATCGAAAACTCGCCGCGTGAACGATCTGGACTGGCGGCTTTCCTTCGGTTCGCCCAGGACAGGCAGGGGATCCTTCGCTTCGGCCCAGAATGACGACGCCTTTGGTCGACGCACCGGTCGACATCTGCGGGTCAACCGACTCTGGACAAGCTACTCGGCATTGCTGAGTCTCGCCGTGTTGAGTGAGCGGGCCAGGATGATCAGCCAATCTGGTCAGTGGCGATAGAACGGTTGGGAGTCATCAAATTTTGACCATCGATCCAGGTTTTGTTCGCGGTTGACTCACTGCGACTGTTACGGAGCTCGCTGATCTCGGGACTGGATTCAAGCTGATGTGGTCTAAAGTACTGATGGCAACGGAGGCACCGATTCGGCCGGCCCTGGCCTGGCGAGATAGTAGCCTTGCCCGAAGTCGCACCCGACATCGCGCAGGGTTTCAAGTTGCAGTTCTGTCTCAATTCCTTCGCCCGTTACCAGCAAACCGATCGCGTGGGCCAGTGAGACAATTCCGTTAACGATCGCCAACGCCCCCGGATCTGTTCCCAAACCACTGGCAAACGAGCGGTCGAGCTTGATCGCCGCAACCGGCAGGTCCTTGAGATACCGCAGCGATGAAAATCCGTTTCCGAAATCGTCGATCGCAACCATGATTCCAAGTTCTCGAAAGTGTTCGAGGGCCATCCTGGCTAGCTCGAAATCCTTGATCACGATGCGTTCAGTAATCTCCACGCAAAGCCGATTTGTTTCGAGACCATATTCGGCGAAGCAGCTCTCGATTTCCTTCGTGATATCAGGATCACTGAACTGCACCGTCGAAAGGTTGATCGACACCAACGGCGAGTCGTCTCCCCATATCTGCATCTGCCGGCACACATCGCCAATCACCCATTTCCCGATATCGGTAATAGACCCGTTGGCCTCGGCAAGTGGAATGAACTCGTCTGGACTCACCAGGCCGTAGGTGGGGTGAGTCCATCGAATCAGCGCCTCCACTTTGAAAATTCGGCCGGTGTTCAGATCGAAAATAGGCTGATAGTGCAGGACAAACTGGTTACGCTCGGCTGCCATATACACATCGGTCGCCAGCACATACTGCCGTAACACGGAGTCGCTGACATCCCGGGAATACGAGGCATAGCCGCCTCCGCCGCGTCGCTTTGCCTCGAAGAGCGCGTTGTCAGCCTGAACCAGCAGCGATATCGAATCCTCCGCACCCTCCTGGCTCATGGCGATGCCGATACTTGCCTTCAGGTGAATGATCTGTTCTCCCCAGCTGAAAGGTTGGGCGATGCCTGCAAGCAGTCTGCGCGCCATGTCTTCGACATCCCCGTTTGCGATGACACTGGGCAACAGCACAACGAACCCATCGCCACCCAGGCGGGCCAGAGTCTGCGACAGCGTCAGTTGCATGGCAATTCGTCGGGCGGCTTCGATCAGCACCGCATCTCCCGCCGCGTGGCCGAATCGGTCGTTGATCGATTTCAGCTGGTCGAGATCGACGACGAGCACGGCCAGCGTTTCGGCATGACCGAGCTGATGAGCGTAGAGCATCGCCTGATCCATACGGTCGATCAGCAAGGTTCGATTCGGCAGACTGGTCAATGGATCGTGCAGAGCGAAATGGCGAAGTTCATCTTCCAGTCGCTTCTGGTCGGACATGTCGCGTCCGTTAAGCACCAAACCCTTCACTGCTGGTTCGTCCAGCAGGTTCTTCAAGGTTCCTTCCAGCCAGACCCATCTTCCGTCCCGATGGCGAATTCTATAGGAAAGTTCGACACTCGAGCCCGGTGTTTCGACAGCGGCTCTCCAGTTCCGAATGAGCGCACCATGGTCATCGGGATGAACCAGATCGAGGCTGAGAAGCTCTGCGTAGTGCTCTTCGGTATATCCCAGAATTCGTGCCAGTGCTGGATTGGCATACGAAATCTGGCTTCTCGAATCGAATACGACTACGATGTCGCTGGCATCCTGCACCAGAGCGCGGAATCGGGCCTCACTCTCCTTGAGTTTTCGTTGATTCTCTTTGCGGACCGTTACATCCCGCACGGTGAGGAGCCTCAACCATCGGCTTTCGTACCGCACCGGGCGCCCAAGCAATTCGACCGGTACATGGGTTCCGTCAGCCCGTTGCGCCAATATTTCATATGGCTGACTGGACTGTTCTGCCAACCGGTCGACAACGGTCTGCCTGGATTCCGGGGCAACGAACGATTGTAAGCTCTGACCCACGATCGTCGATGCTTCGATGCCGAGGATCGCAGCGTAGGCATCGTTGACGAGAATGAACCGGCTCCCGTCGTGGATGATCATCGCTTCGGCAGTACCGTGAAAGAGGGTCGAGAAGCTCTCAGCCCTTTCGGACAATTGCAGGATTGCAGCCTGACGCTCGGTAATATCTCGTGAGTTGACGATGATTCCCTGGATATTCGGGTCCTCGAGCAGGTTCGTGAAGGTGCATTCGAACGTACGCCAGGTTCCATTTTTGTGCAGTACTCTCGCTTCCACCGTTCTAAATGCGTACGGTTGGTCGCGTACATCGGACATGGCTTGCCTGGCGGCATCAACTTCGTCGGGATGCGCGAAGTCGAAGATATTGTTTCCGACCATTTCGTTGGGTCGGTAACCGAGCAATGGTTCAAGTGACGGACTGACAAATGTTGCTGAACCATCTGCCTTGAGAATCGTGACGATATCCGAGGCATAACGGACCAGTGTTGAAAATCGGCGTTCCTGATCGTCAGCATGATCCAGGGCATGATGCATCTCAGTCGAGTTCGAGTGAAGCAGAATGGCACCACGGCCAGTGGCCAGGGCAGTGGCAGTGGCAGTTACAACGTACCAGCGCTCTTCATCCGGAGCATGGCATGGGTATTCGATGGAAAAGCGGGCACGTCTACCATCGAGGATTGCCTGAATGCCATCGGCGACATCCTTCGCTATTGGATCGTCGTCCGCTGATCTGGTAACTGCCAGATAATTCATCCCCACGCCGCAGGATGTAAGGTCTCCCTGATTCTCGAAGGCAAATCGGCGCCACGCGGCGTTGACAAAGGTGATATCGCCCAGTTCGTCCAGAATCGCTACGTGGGCGTCGATCGCGTCGAACACATCCTCGGTAACTGCATATTCATCAATGGACCGCATCGATTACCTGCTTTGCCTGTAATCTCGCACCGCATGATGTCGGATCTTGCGCTCCGCATCCCTGGTTCCGCCTACGTGGCAGAGTTCACGTCGTACCCGTCTGACCCACATCGACCATAAGACGTTTTCGAAATCTGTAATCATTGTTCACGAACATGACTATGTGCGCTATGGGAAGAAAGTCACAGCGCAATACATAGGCCAGAGAAACCTTTGCAGCAGCGTTCTCATGTACGCACAACGTGTTTATCACATGATCGAGTTGAAACACTCACATTGGAAGTCGGCAGAACTTCCACGATGCAGGAAATACGAACGGCCATGTCCACTGCTGGACATGGCCGCTGAATAGGTGCTGTTCCTAGAAACGGCGTGCCTTTTTCGAAACCGGTGCATCGAGCACTTCTCGAACCAGAACTGCAGTTCGAAATGAAACCGGATTACGCAGCGCTGCCCGGAGCTGGGCACCGGTTGTCGGTTGCCGACGCGCTACCGATGGCGCTGCGGTGGGTCGGGGTCTCCGCTGTGTCCGTTCCTCTGCGGTTAGATCTGAACTGGAATCGATCGCCACAGTCGAGCGGGCGGGTCGGCGCTGGCTATCGACACCGGTATTGGAACCAACCCGGCCTGCCTCGTTCAGCGACGTGGGCCGGACCATCGGACGACCCATCTGCTGTGCCTGCTGCTGCTCGATCGCTTCGTTCAGGGTCTCGTTGACTGACCGAACGAAATCACTAAATTTCTTCATGCCTGCTCCTTGGTGCTGGATCGTTCTGAATGGAGAGGCTACTGCTGTTGTGCAGGATCACCGGACACCGATGCCCGCATTCTCGTATCGGCCTTCACGTTTTCCATGTTGTAATAATCCATCACACCGATTCGGCCCGAGCGAAATGCTTCGGCCATTGCCAGCGGCACCTCTGCCTCAGCTTCGACAACCTTGGCCCGCATTTCCTGCTCGGCTGCCATCGCCATCGATCGGCGTTCTTCTGCCTTGGCCTGGGCAATCTTCTTGTCGGCCTCGGCCTGATCTGTTTGCAACTCTGCTCCGATATTTCGACCGACATCGACATCGGCGATATCGATCGAAAGAATCTCGAATGCGGTCCCGGCATCGAGGCCACGTTCCAGCACGTATTTCGAGATTTGATCCGGGTTCTCAAGCACTGTCTTGTGTGACGTTGCAGAACCAATCGAGGAGACGGTTCCTTCGCCGACGCGGGCGATGATCGTTTCCTCACCGGCACCGCCGACAAGGCGATCGATATTGGCGCGCACGGTCACCCGGGCGACGGCGACCAGCTGAATGCCGTCCTTGGCCACTGCCGAAACACGAGGGGTCTGGATGACTTTCGGATTGACACTGACCTGGACGGCTTCGAGAACATCGCGGCCGGCCAAATCGATCGCTGTCGCGCGCTTCCATGGCAGTTCGATGTTGGCTCGATCGGCAGAGATAAGTGCCTGCACGACCCGAAGTACGTTACCGCCAGCCAGGAAATGGGCTTCCATCTGTCCGACGTCGAGATCGAGTCCGGCCTTGATCGCGCTGATATACGGTCGAACGATATCGGCCGGGTTTACCTTGCGCAAACGCATACCGATCAACGTTCCGAGGCTGACTCGCGCTCCGGAAAAGACGGCCGTGATCCACAAGCCGACTGGAACGAAGTAGAAGAAAAAAATGACGATGAAGGCAAGAATGCCGAGCGTAACAAGTAACGATACTGAGCCATCAAACATGCAAGATCCTTGGAAGAATGCCTTCGAACGAATCGATGACATCGACTGAAAGACATCGGGTAGGTACTGCGAGATGATGAATCCGGCTCTCGCTCATCCGGAATACGTCTTGTGCTGATCCGTCTCGGGCATGGTTTCGCCACCGGGTTCGAGTGCTCCGCCACCACCGAGGCTACGGACAATCCAGCCTGGTCGCTTCTGCAGCCCACGATCACTGCGATCGCTGTCGACCGTCGTCTGCAACGTCAGGCGGCCGACGCCGCGTCGTGTGGTCGAGGCAGGGTTGCCGGATCGCGACAGAAACCAGCCGAAGGTCAAAATTGCCACGATCGAACCAACCAGCCCGATCGCGATACTCCAGCCCGCCCGGATCGCATTGTCACTGTCGTTGTAATCCCAGAATCCACGACCGGTCATCGCCAGGAACAAACCACCTGCCAGCGCAAAGGTGCCGGCAACACCTGCGAATCCGAATCCAGGAATCACGAAGACCTCGATGCCAATCAGCACGAGTCCCAGTGCGATCAGCAGAAAATCCTCCCAGCCAGCCAGGTTTGCCAGCAAGTGCCCCCAGAAGAAGAGACCAAAGCAGGCCAATCCCGCCACCGCGGCTACGCCAAAACCGGCGAACAGCGCATCGGCGACGATCAGAAACAGGCCAGCCAGAATAAGCAGACTAGCCACAACCGGATCGGTAATCCAGCGAACAACCGATTCGACGAACGAAATCGACGAGACCTCGACATTGGAACCGGACAATCCGAGCAGGCTGATCAACTCTGTGCGATCAGTCGCGATGCCGTCGGCATAGCCGTACTGGGCAGCCTGATCACTTGAGAGTGAGAGGAGTGTCGTCGAGCTGTCCAGACCCGGAACTTCGACCGCAGGATCGACCATCGCCTCGGCGACGATCGGATCGCGACCACGAGTCTCTGCGGTTGAGCGGAAGGTCGAACGAACAGCCGCGATCGTTTTCGCGTCGGCCGTCTCTGTCCCCAGAATCGGCGTTGCGGCGCCGAACACGCCTCCCGGAGCGACCCAGATTTCGTTGCTGGCGATCGTGATCAATGCTCCGGCCGAGAACGCTTCGCGATTGACGAACGCGATCGTGCGCAACGGCGAATCGAGGATTGCATCGCGCATTTCGAGCACGGTATCGAGACGGCCACCGGGGGTATTGATATCGAGAATGACGGCGGCAGCTCCATCAGCCTCAGCCTCGTCGAGTGATCGCTGCAGAAAATGGCCAATACCTGGTTCGATCGCTCCCTGAATCGGAATCACGACGACCAGATCCTGTCCATCGTTGCCAGCGTCCTGCACAGCTCCGACCACCGCTGGCATGATGCTGCCCGCCAGAACCAGCGCAATCAGCGCGATTCCGAGGATTCGCAACCTGGGCAGGAAGCCCGAGGGGTCACGCTTGCCATATTTACCGGATGCCAACTGCCTCGACCCCGGCGACGTTGCCAGGCCCGGAGGAGTGTGGACCATGTCTTCACCTCTTACTTTCCACGCAAGGCAAGTTTACCATTTTTCTTCGTATTGATCGGTCAAAATCAGCTTGACATTGCAGGAATGCGCTAGTTTCTGGATCAGGGCGTCGAAAGTACCTCTCCCGCCTCGGCAACTCATCAGTTCGTATCAAAACAGATCGAAAAAAGGAGGACCCACAAGTGTGGATCCTCCTTGGATACTGGCGTTGTACCGTCTGCTAGAGGCTCTTCGCCATTTCTTTCAGATCGTCCTGGCTGATCAGCCCGATGCCCGGGGCGGTCAGCTGCGGCTCTGCTTCAAGGTTTGGCGGAGTGAATCCTGGAGGCGTCCCGTCCTCGACAACGAGGTCCGAACCGTCTTCAGGATGCTTTCCCTTGAAGACTTCGCCTACGCGGGCGTAATCCTGCGGATTGTTCCGGTAGAGAATGCGATGCAACCCGGTGTCTTCGAGTAGTTTCGCTTCCGGGAACGCCTTGTTGCTGATATCCGGAATCGGGAACAGCTTGCTCAGATCGGCGCCAGTCAGCACTTCAAGGGCGCGAGCATAGGCGACAACGTGGACGCCGCCACGAACCAGCAGGTATCCGGTCAAAGCGCGAACTGTCGGCTCGTCCGACATTTCGTAGACACGAATCTTGTTGGCGCGGGCGCCACACTCCAGAAAGAAGTTGTGAAGGAGATCGAGTTTCAGGTTGCCACTGGAGAACACGTTGTCCCCGGTCCAGGGTCGACCCATCGAGTCCACTGGCAGGGCAGTCTGGCCACTGGCAATGAAGTGATGCGTATTTCGCGCATTCAGGCCAGCGCGCAATGGAGTTGTGGAGGGATCGGTGCCACGCTCCGACGCCCCGGTCAGGAGGAGGTTGATCGCCGTAGCCACCAGCTCGACATGTGCATTCTCTTCTGCCGCGATGTTGCAGATGAGATCGTAGTACGGGCGTGCTTCCTCACGTCCACGAAAATTAAAGCTCTGGAACGTGTAGTTCATGAGTGTCGACATTTCGCCGAACTTGCCGCCCATCAACTCCTGCACTGCGGCCGCTGCGTTGGGATTGGCCGACTTGGGAATGGGCAAATCGACTGCGACGCGATCGTGTCGGGTAATCATCTAAACATCGCTCCTGTAACAGAAATGGCCCTTTGTAATGAAGGGCCCTGCCGTGCGGCAGTCGGTTCACAAGCGCAAGAGATGTGCCAGAATATGTCGTGGGAAAGTATGAGCGTGAGGCGGACCCTTCGCACTCAATCAACTGACAACGTTGAACTAACTGACTGAAAGTGCGGACGGATCGCTTTCGTGGTTCACGTTTTCGATGTGCGCCGAAGGATCGATGTGCATATTGGTCGAATTCGGATCCCCGAGAACGGTTGCTACCACTTCCAGCAAGTGATCGATATCGAATGGCTTGAAAACGGTGTGCACTCGCATATCGGCCAGATGCTGACCCAGATCCTCGACCTGGCGTCGCGCCGCCGTGCAGATGATGACCGGAATGTGGCGGGTAGTACGATCCATACGGACCGCCTGTAACGCCTGCCAACCCGTACCTTCACGACCAACGATGTAGTCCATGATGATCAGATCGGGTTGCAAGGTTCGAATCTGCGCCAGAATTTCCACAGTCGAACTGCTGAAAATGTTGAGGGATACCTGATATCCCTCGTCCGTCAATAAATCGTGAAACAGTCCAAGTACTGCTGGATCATCGTTGATCGCAAGAATATGTGTCTGTTCTTTGGGTGACTCGCCCAAGTCCGTACTCCTGGATAGTGGTTCCATATCGCCCGACTCATTATCGACAGCCACGGTGTGTGCGCATTTGTTGTCTGTAGAATACCGCGTTGGCGGAGTGCGCGCAGATCTGACCCTATTCGGAGAACGCTTGCTGCTGATCCCGATGGAGTTCCTGAAGCTGACGTTCCACGATCCAGGCGTGATGGCGTATCTTCGCGAGGCTGCTCACGACGATCTCTCTCGGAACATCGTCGCCCCGGGCGATCTTGCGTTCCAGCAGTTGGGTAGTTCCGAGCACCATCGTCAGGGCGGATAAGATGGCATGGTTATGACGTTCCTCGGCGGCTCCTAAATTTTCTTCTGGACTTGTTGACATGACTTCAACCTTACGTGTACTAAGCGGATGACCTCGCTTCTCTGCCCACGATGCAAGGTCGGTTCCACCACCTGCTTCGATGCACACACCATCGCCCGGATTCGACTGCGGTCGACACATCGAACTCACGTCGCGGCTCATTGGTAACGCGGCAAAATATCGCGCCTGGCCATGGACATGAACTCTGCCTGATCCGGCCCGATCTGGTGTAGATAAACATGCGAAAATCCGTTATCGACAAATTCCTGAATGCCAGCATGAATCGCTTCGATATCGGGACCGCAAACGATCGACTCGGCAACTTTTTCATTGGTTACCAGCGCCAGACCCTGTTCGTAATACAGGGGCAATGCCAGTTCCTGGCTGTATTGACCGGGCAAGGCAGTGTACCCCCAGATTTCGCGGGCAAGTTCGATCTGCGTTTGCTTGTCCCGACCCCAGCAGACGGTCAGCTGTCCGATTACCGGACCACCGCCGCCGTCTCCCTTGTACGTGTCAACGGTTTCCTTCTCTGGAGACGTTGATATCAGACCGTCTCCAATCGACGCTGCCAGGGATGCCGACTCGACGCCCGATGCTGCCACATAGATAGAAGGGAGTTCCTCGGGTAGGGTATAGATTCTCGCGTTTTCGACGGTGTAGAACTTCCCGTGCTGCGTGGTGTACTCACCTTTCCACAACTGCCGAATCACTTCCAGTGCTTCCGTCAGCATCTCCTGCCGCACCGAGATCGGTGGCCAGTGAGCACCCGTGATGTGCTCATTCAGATACTCTCCTGTTCCGACTCCGAAATAGAATCGACCCGGCAGCATGTCGGCCACGGTTGCCACGGCCTGCGCCACGATCGCCGGATGTGTCCGAATAATCGGGCATGTGACACCAGTGCCGATCAGAAGCTGACTGGTGGTTTGCGATATTGCTCCGAGTACCGACCAGACAAACGGTGACTCTCCCTGACTATCCAGCCATGGGTGGAAGTGATCCGAAATCGAGGCGAAGGTAAACCCGGCGTCCTCTGCCAATCGCGCCTGCTCTGCCAGCACGCTTGGGCGAAACTCTTCTGACGATATCGTGTAACCAATTTGAACCATGACCCTGTCCTTCCATACACTCATGTGCCGCAACCAATACCATTCCTACGCAGGATAGAGACCGTTGATGGTACTCGTGCGTAACAGGGAACAGACACGATGTACGTTTCAACAACAAGTGCAGCAGTCACCGGTTGGTATAGTTCGCTCCATTGCTCGAACGTGATCCCGCCCACGTCAGGAGACGCCCTCTCATGCGCAGTTTCTTCTTCCCTGGCAATCGCTGGCGGGCCGTCTATCTCATCCTCGCTGTGACCACGGCGATCCTCGTCACCTCCATCGCGCCAGCGACGGCCGATCACGAGAGCCTGACCAGAATGACCTTCGCACCTGTCACCGAGTCTGCCGATCCGGCAGCCTCCGGCGTTGGCATGGTCAAGTTTCACGGTGGTGAAGAACCAGATTCACGTTGGACAGCCACCTTCCAGTACTTCGGACTTCGCCCCGCGACCATGTACGCCGTCGTCGTACAGGGCAGATTCGGTGAGGACGGTTCCGAAGAGGCAGCGGCCTACACGCCGGTTTGCGAATTCGTTTCCGGTGACGATGGGTCCGGAGGGTGCTGGTTCTACTTCGTTGGTCTCAAACGACTCGGCGTGGTTCAGGTCCGTGTCGATGGCCCCGATGGTGAAGCCGTGCTTCAGGCCTCGAACAAGGATGGCCCTGGCGACATGGACCGCACCGCCAACGCCTATTCCCTGACGTTGACGGCCACCCCGGGTGACCGGCCGGATGCCACACCGCAGCAATAATTCCCGATCCTGAATCAGTCTCGCGACAAGTGAATCCGATTCCCGACTTTCGGTTTAGTACTGACTGAGGGGGAATGCGGATCCTCTCAATGGGACCCGCGAGGAGAGATTGTGCATGTTGAATTTCGTTCGACAGCCTGTTCTGGCCATGGGACTGAATGTGGCAATGATGAGCTTTATCATTGCTGCACCCACTTTCAGTTGCAGCCCAGACCGACTTGCCCGTATCTGGTGTCCTCAACAACGGAGGAACCTTTTCGGGAACGCTGCTCGATGCGGAGTTCGTGACGAGTGCTGAAGACCGGCGTTCCTGATCATCACTGGCCAGCTTCAGGGCTCGGCCGAGATCGACGGAGCTTCGACCTCAGTCAACGTCAGCGTGGAGCATATCGCCTTCACCGAGGATTCCTCAGATTGCGAGGAGATTCACATGATCATCTCGCCAATTGCGCTCGACGATTCCGGAACCGAGGTCCAGTTGGACCGAGTTATCTTCCAGAATCCGGAGCAAGGTTTGATCGGTGGTTTGCTGAGTGGCTGTAACTGAGTGTTTTGCGCGGTCGACGATCTGCTTGGCACAGGCCAGGCCGTAGATCTCGCCGACACCCTGAACGATCTGCTCGACGAGGTTGGTCTCTAGAAGTCCGTATGGCGACTGTCCTGATCAGTGTCCCCACGCACTGATCAGGACATCGTCGAACATTGCGCGTCCGTTTGTTTTCATGTTTCTGGAGGATTTCACGATGTTGCGAAGATCTTTGCTCGTAGGTATCGCCTGTACGATCGGACTGTCCGGTGCCGCTTCGGCACAAGACACCGATGATGTCTCTACTCTGTATTCCGTCGACTTTGAAACCGGAGAACTTACAAGTATCTCGGAAATCGGTGGCGATGAATCCGTTGTTGGATTCGCGTTGGTCCCGACAGCCGATAGCGGTTCCGCTTCAGGCACTCCGGAGGCCACTCCGGTGACCGAGGAGTCCTTTGAGGTCATGGCCGTTGCGCTGACCGATGACAACGAAATGTTCGTCTTCGATATCAATGATCCAGCCGCAGCCGATGCACCGATCGAAATCACCGGTCTCGAGGACGACGAGGAACTCGTTGGAATCGACTTCCGGCCAGCAAATGGCGAACTCTGGTCGATCAGTGATCAGAGCCGACTCTATTCCATCGACCTGGATTCCGGCGAAGCCACATCCATCGGTGGTGAATTCGATCCGATCCTCGAAGATGACGATCTTGGTTTCGACTTCAACCCAACCGTCGATCGCATCCGCGTCGATGTCAGCACCGGTCAGAACCTTCGCCTCAACCCGGAAACCGGGCTAATTGGTTCGAACCCGGATACTGACATGCCAACCATCGATGGCAACCTTGCCTTCGCTGAAGATGATGACAATGCCGGAACTGAGCCACGAGTTGTCGCCGCTGGCTACACCAACAGTGTTGCCGATGCTGAAGAGACGATGCTGTTCGTACTCGATGCTGAAACACAGTCCCTCGCCATTCAGAATCCACCGAACGACGGCGTTCTGAACACGGTTGGACCACTGGGCGTCGAGATCTCTGATCAGGCCTCGTTCGACATTGCCCCTGGTGGCGATGGTTACGTCGTCAACCCAAGCTAGACGCTCCGATTTGCGCGGTCGATCACTCGACCGCGCGACTTGTCCCGAAATCACCCTCCTCGGACCTGTTCGCTCGTGTTTATGGGGGATAGATCGATGTTTTGGAAATCCCTGCTTGTTGCCCTGATCGCGAGCGTCGGAATCTTTGCTGCCATCTCAGGCCAGGATGTTGTAGAAGGCACTGATTTTTAATCAGT
>JBBJOX010000041.1:0-13691 GCA_037724245.1 Thermomicrobiales bacterium
CACGCACGCCGCTCCCAATCGGATTCATTTCTTCCGCGATGGTGGAATCAGTCCTTACGTCAACGGGTACACGCTGAAGGCCGATCCGGCGACGATGACGCGCACCGTACAGCAGGACAAATCTGTCGAGTACGATGTCAAGTTCTTCGCACGTGGTCCCGAATATCAACTTCTGGGATTCATCCCGACAACGATTCACCTGTTTCAGGCGGAAGAAGGTGGATACGTCTTTCTCTTCGGAACCGATTCTTTGGGGCGTGATCTCTTTACCAGAACACTGAGTGGAGCAACGATTTCACTCTCGATCGGGCTCGTCGGGGTGCTGATCACATTCATCCTGGGCGCGGTGATCGGTGGCTTCTCGGGCTTCTATGGTGGAGGATTCGATACAGTCACCCAGCGCATCATTGAGTTCCTGATCGTGATTCCGACGATTCCGCTGTGGCTGGCGCTGAGCGCAGCCGTTCCACCTGGCTGGTCGGCCCTCCAAGTCTATTTCGCAATTACGGTCATCCTTTCGATTGTTGGCTGGACCGGCATGGCGCGCGTGGTTCGCGGCAAGTTGCTCCAGGTGCGTGAGGAGGATTTTGTCCTCGATGCCACATTGGCTGGTGCAAGTGACTGGCGCATTGTGGTTGTCCACATGTTGCCATCGTTCATGAGCTACCTGATCGTCCAGATGACGCTCTCCATTCCGGCCATGATCCTCGCCGAGACAGCATTAAGCTTCCTCGGACTAGGACTCCGCCCACCAATCGTCAGCTGGGGTGTGTTGATTCAGGACGCGCAAAACGTTCAGTCGATCCTTCTTTATCCATGGTTGCTCATTCCGGGCGGATTCGTGGCGCTGACAGTGCTCTGCTTCAGCTTCTTCGGCGATGGTCTCCGCGATGCCGCCGATCCATACAAGAGTTGAGGAACATGGATATGCAAACAGGTACTCCGCTGGTCGAAGTCATCGACCTCAGAGTCGAGTTCCCGCTGGACGAAGGCACTGTGCATGCCGTCAATGGCGTCAGTTTTTCCATCCCTGCGGGCAAGACACTCGGTGTCGTCGGCGAAAGTGGCTGCGGCAAGAGTGTGACCGCGCGATCGATCATGCGGATCGTGCGTAAACCAGGAAAAATCATCGAGGGCAAGATTCTCTACAATCAGGGCGTAGCTACTGTTCATGCCCCGATTGGGGACACGACGGAGAACCACTCGTCCAATGGAACAGCCAAACCTGCAAAGACAATCGACCTGACCGCGCTCGACCAGCGAGGTCGAGAAATTCGATCGATCCGCGGCAACGACATCGCGATGATCTTCCAGGAACCGATGACATCACTGTCACCGGTCCACTCCATCGGCAATCAACTCATCGAAGCAATTCAGTTGCATCGCACTGCCGACAAGAAGGAAGCCCGTCGACTGGCGATCGAGATGCTCGATCTCGTGGGAGTCCCTCGCGCCGCTGACCGGATCGATGACTACCCACACCAGTTTTCCGGAGGCATGCGCCAACGCGCCATGATTGCCATGGCACTTTCCTGTCAACCCAGCTTGCTGATTGCGGACGAACCAACCACCGCACTCGATGTCACGACAGAAGCTCAGATCCTCGATCTGATTCGCGGTATCCAGGAAAAAACCGGAATGGCCGTGATGCTGATCACTCACAACCTTGGGGTGATTGCCGAAATGGCGGACGAAGTTGTCGTCATGTACCTCGGCAAGATCGTCGAAAGTGCGAGTGTCGATACGCTCTTCCACAATCCTCAGCATCCGTATACCCAATCACTCCTCGATTCCATTCCAAGGATTGGCCGCAAGGTCGAGGATTTGGAAGTCATCTCCGGTTCCGTACCGAATCCGATGAATATCCCCAGCGGCTGTCCGTTTCACACTCGATGCCGGGAGTTTTTGCCCGGTCTCTGTGATGTCGAGGTGCCCGATCTCAAACCGCTCGAAGATGGCCACTCTGTTAGCTGCCTGCGTCGATAGAACGGTGGATGCATGACGATGTCTCTGGAAGATACACATCAGAAAAATGGTTCTGAACACGACGATTCACTTCTCCTCGAGGTAAAGGACGCCAAGAAATGGTTTCCGATCGAAAAGGGATTGCTCCGGAGAACCGTAGGGCACATTCGGGCGGTCGATGGCGTCTCGCTCAAGATCAACAAGGGCCAGACCCATGGGCTCGTTGGTGAAAGTGGCAGCGGCAAGACGACCCTCGGCAAGATGATCATCCGCGCCGCCGAACCGACGTCCGGTGAAATCTGGTTCGAGGATCGCGACATCGGCAGAGTCGATATCGCAGCGCTGGATCAACGTCAGCTCCGTCTTGCGCGGCGAAACATGAAGATCGTCTACCAGGATCCATATTCCTCGCTCAATCCACGCATGACTGTGCGCCAGATTGTGGGTGAGCATCTGCTGGTCAACAAGGATGCGAGCGGGAAACAACTCGACCGCCAGGTCGAGGAACTGCTCGATCTGGTCGGTCTCCGGCCCGAGTACGGGCGTCGCTATCCCCACGCTTTCAGTGGTGGGCAACGGCAACGCATCGCGATTGCCAGAGCACTTTCGATGAAACCGCAGTTGCTGATCTGCGACGAGCCCGTTTCGGCACTCGATGTTTCGGTGCAGGCACAGATCCTAAAGCTGCTCAACAAACTTCAGAAGCAGTTCGGCCTTTCGTACCTCTTCGTTGCTCACGATTTGAGTGTGGTCGAGAATGTCTCGGATGTCGTTTCGGTCATGTATGTCGGGCAGATCGTCGAATCGGCACCGAAGTCGAGACTCTATGGTTCGCCACTCCATCCATATACCGAAGCCTTGATGTCGGCCGTTCCCCAGCCAGATCCGCGAGTCAGCAAGAAACGAATCGTCCTCGCTGGTGAGCTTCCTTCACCGGAACGACCGCCGAGTGGCTGCTACTTCCATCCCCGATGCATCTATGCGCAGCAAGTTTGCAAAGACGAAGCTCCTGCGCTCGAAGAGATCAATCCCGGGCACTTTGCGCGGTGCCACTTCGCCCGGGAGCTGAACCTGCAGGGTGCGCTGCCAGTCGCTCAATCATCCGATCAACCGGCAACCCCGGCGCGCAATCCTTCGCTCCAACTTCCAGCACATCCGGCGAACTGATCTGGATACAGGTTGTTCTTGAGGGATGGAGGGTAGTTCCGAGGACTGAGAAGCACGCCTGGAGTGTGCACCGGGTTCGAAATGAAAAGTCTTGTTTCATTCCTACACTAACCACCGGAAGGACCATCCTGTGACTTCGGGACCTGCACGCGTCGGAATTATTGGCGCCGGAACTATTAGCGGAATTTATCTCGAGAACTCGAAGAAGTTCGATGCATTCGACATCGTTGCAATCGGCGATCTCCGCGTCGATGGGGCGCAAAAACGAGCAGACGAGTACGGCATTGCGAAGGCCTGCAGTGTCGAGGAACTTTTGGCGGATCCTGAGATCGATGTGGTCATCAATCTGACGCCACATCGTGTCCACGGCAAGGTCGGGATTCAGATTCTCGAAGCCGGCAAGCATCCATATAACGAAAAGCCACTCTCGGTCCATCGTGAAGATGGTCAGAAAATGCTTGCCATAGCAAAAGAAAAAGGTTTGCGCGTTGGCGGAGCCCCCGATACGTTCTTCGGTGGCGCCTGGCAGACTGCGCGAGCGCTGATCGACCGCGGGGACATCGGTGAACCGATCGGTGCCTTCGCCAACCTCCACGCCCGACCCAATCCGAATCGCAAGCGCCGTCTCGGTGGAGTCGCACCCGATGCCGGATACACCAGCTTCTATGCCACCGATTACTACGCATTTGGCGGCGGCGCGATTTTCGACCGAGGTCCTTACTACCTCAACGCATTGATCCATCTGCTCGGTCCGTTCCAGCGAGTAGCCGGACTCAGCCGGGCAACCTGGCCCGAACGGCAGCATGGCGACAGCATGTTGAAAGTCGAAGTGCCGACGCACGCGACCGCCTCATTGCAATACGCCAGCGGTGCGATCTGCACCTTCCTGCAGTCGAACGACGTCTACGACACCGGACTGCCGCACATCGAAATTTACGGATCGGAAGGATCACTCCGCTGCATTGATCCGAACAACTTCGGTGGCGACATCTTCATCAGACGTCCGGACAGCCCGGAACTCGAGGCCGTTCCGCTTGAGTTCGGGTATCTCGGTAACAGCCGTGGTGTCGGTGTCGCCGATTTCTGCCGTGCGATTGCCAACGATCGACCACAACGGGCGCATGGCGAAATGGCCTACCACGTCGTCGATGTCATCAACAGCATCATCGAGTCGTCAGACAGGGGTGAAGTGATCACGCTCGAAAGCACCTGTGCCCAGCCTGCACCGTTGCCGACAGGCCTCGAGGACTGGACGATCACCGATTAGTCTCAGCCGGCGCGGAGATCGGTTCGATCACTGCCTCTTCGCGCCCAATTCATCCGGAGTATTTGTATGGACGTCAAACTCGGAGTACTGGAGCACTGGTTCGATGGCGAACCAGTTGTGCCCGGCAAAACATTGTCCGAACGACTGCACAATCTCGAAGAGGCGGGGTATCAGGGTATCCAGCTCAGCGCTGCGTCCAATCGCGAGGGTCTGGACGCAATTCGCAAGGCACTCAAGGCGTCGAGCATCAAGCTGCTGATCCATGGCCGAAGTGGTCGAATCCTCGCCGGGGATGCCGAAACGCGAGCCCAGGCAGTCAAGGACATTTCGGAGGGATTGCAGGCCGCTGCCGAATTCGGTGTTGTTGGTTCGATCCTGGTACCGATCCGGAGTACTCCGGAGATCGCAGCGCCGTCTCCCCCATCGTTCGGGGTTCATCCGATGAAATCAGTCGTCGATCTGGAGAAGGATATCCTGATCGATCAGTTGTCGAAGATTGCGCCGGCGGCCGAAGCCTCCGGGATTCCGATCATCCTGGAACCGCTCAACCGCTACGAAACGCATCTGATCAAATCACTCGATGATGCTGCCGAAATCTGCCGGGCGGTGGGCAGTCCCTCCATCAAAATGATGGGCGACTTCTTCCACATGAACCTGGAAGATGATGACATGGAAACGGCGATTACCCGAAACGCGGACTGTCTCGCCTACATTCATCTTGCCGATAGCAACCGCTTCCAGCCCGGCACCGGCCATCTCGATTTCAAACCTGGCTTCCGCGGTTTGAAAAAAATCGGCTACGACGGCTACATGACGTTCGAATGCAAGATCAAGGGCGAGGCGACTGTTCAGGCACTGCGTGATTCGGCAACGTACATCCGTGACTGCTGGGCATCTGCCTGACCAACCGCAACAGGATCTGCAACTCAGATAGTTCGAGAGGAAGGTCGTCGTTTCATGGGTCAGCAGGGTTTCACAGCGGTTGGCGATGCCGATAGCACGCGAAGCATAGGGATCGGTTTACTCGGCTATTCGTTCATGGCCCGGGCGCACACGAACGCCTATCGACAGATCCCGACCACATTCTGGCCACCGGCAGCGCGACCCAAACTCGTGGCGATCGCAGGGCGAACCGAGGACCACGTTGCCGAAGCTGCCCGAAAGTTCGGATACGAGGGCTACTACACGAGCTGGGAAGAGCTGGTCGAGGATCCCCGAGTCGAGCTCTTCGACAACTGTTCGTCCCATCATATGCACGTCGAACCAACGATCGCCGCGCTGAAAAACGGTAAGCACGTCATCTGCGAAAAGCCGATGGCATTGAATGCCGAAGATGCGTTCCGGATGCTGGATGCCGCCAGGACTGCCGGTACACATCACATGTGTGGGTTCAACTACCGCTTCGTGCCAGCAATCCGGCTCGCGCACGATCTGATCGAACGTGGCGATCTCGGCGAAATCTATCACTTCAGGGTGCAATACCTGCAGCAGAGTCTGTACGATCCCGAACGTCCGCTCGGCAAGCATCTCGATCCTGCCTCGTCGAAAGCCGGATCGCAGGCAATTCTCGGTTGCCACGCGGTCGATGTCGCGCGATTCCTCATCGGAGAGTTTGGAACTCTCTCCGCGTTGGCACCCAGGTTTCTCGATCAACGTCCCGGTCCGAACAACAGCGTCGTCGATATCGAATGGGACGATGCCTCAGTCGCGCTGGTCGAGTTCACGAACGGTGCAGTCGGCTCTGTCGAGGCATCACGCCTGGCTGGCGGCAGAGCCAATTCGCTGAAATTTGAAGTCAATGGTTCACGGGGGACGATCGCCTTCGATCTGGAACGTTTGAACGAACTGCAGGTCTTCCTGCGGGATGCGACCGTCCCCGAAGTTGTTGGTTTCCAGCAGGTGATGGTGACGCAGCAGAATCATCCCTACGGCAAGGTCTGGTGGCCGCATGGTCATGTCCTCGGCTGGGAACACGCGCATATCAACGAGCTGAATCACCTGATCGAATCGATCGTCAACAACACGCCAGTCGATCCACTTGGCGCAACATTCGAAGACGGTTATCGTGCGGCGGTGATTGCCGAAGCGGTGATCCAATCTGCCGAAAGCGGCAAACGGGTAGAGATCGCTTACAAACCGTACGCCCGACTTTCCTAAAGGAAGAATTTCCCGCATGCGCCTTGGTATCGATAGTTTCAGCGTTCGCTCACAGGACTGGGACGCGTTTCAAATCCTCGATTACGCGGCTGGCCTCGGACTGGACAACGTCCATTTCTCCGAGCGCGCGCATCTCGGTGGTCTCGACACTTCCGAACTGATGCGCGTTCGAGAATACGCAGATGAGCTCGAACTGACTCTTGAAGTCGGAATGCGCAGTTTCAACAAACTGGCGACAACGTTCGATCCGTCGCTCGGCACCGGCGAACAGCAACTGCTCGATATGATCGATGCTGCGATCACGGTCAATTCACCGATCGTCCGTTGCTTCGTCGGAATGCAAAACGATCGGGCAGGTGCCTACTCGGTCGCCGACTTGATCGAGGAAACTGTGCGGACTCTGGCCGTTGTCGCACCGCGTGCCGAAGAAACTGGGATATCGATCGCGGTCGAGAATCATGGCGGTGTTGATCTCCTCGCTCCGGAACTCCGCGACATCATCGAACGCGTCGGATCGAGTCACGTCGGTGTCTGTCTCGACACAGGCAATCCCGTCTACGCCGCTGAGGACGCTGTCTATGCAACCGAAATTCTGGCGAAATACACCGTCTCCACCCACCTCCGCGATACGAAAGCATGGTCGACCCCTACCGGCGCGATGGTGCAATGGGCACCGGCCGGTCGTGGCACGGTCGATCTGAAGCGGATCGTCAGTATCCTCGAGTCGACCGTTCCATCGGTGCCGATCGATCTCGAAGTCATCAGCGGTGGAAGACCGAAAGACATTCCCTTTCTCGATTCGTCATCAGACTTCTGGAAGATATATCCGGACATGAAAGCCGATTCCCTGGTTCGATTCATCGAGTTTGCCAACAAAGGCTCCGATGGACCGATCGAACAGTTCGTGCAGGGTATCGGGACAGCCACAGTGTCGGACGAACAGATGCGTACCCAGCAGCGAGAGCACTTCGAAGAAAGCGTGACCTACTGTCGAAACGTACTTGGTCTCGGCGGCCGCTAGTCAATCACTATCCAGCGCTGTCGACAAGCCGAACTCATCGAAAGGAAACAGCATCATGGCAAAATTTCGAGTAGGCATCATTGGTTGCGGCAAACCATGGAAATCAGATGGCGCAAGCGGGTTCGGGATGTCGCATTTCCATGCCCGCGGTTATACCGATTCACCACACTCCGAGATCGTCGCCCTCGCCGATCTGGTGATGGAAAATGCCGAAGCGTTTCAGCAGCGGCACGGTGGCGACACACTTTACACCGACTATCACGAAATGCTGGCCAAGGAAAACCTCGACATGGTCAGCATCTGCACCTGGCCGCACTTGCACGCAGATATGGTCGTCGCCGCAGCCGAAGCAGGGGTCAAGGCAATCCACTGCGAAAAGCCAATGGCGCCAACATGGGCTGACGCGAAACGCATGGCCGATGTCTGCGACAAGCACGGCGTTCAGCTGACATTCAATCACCAGCGGCGCTTCGGTCCGGAATTTCGGCAAGCCCGTGAGCTACTTCGCTCTGGCGCAGTCGGCGATCTGGTTCGACTCGAAGGCGCCTGTGGCAACCTCTTCGACTGGGGAACACACTGGTTTGACATGTTCTTCTTCTACAATGACGAGAAGAATGTGGATTGGGTACTTGGCCAGGTTGAACCGACCGGCGGGAAATCCGTGTTCGGTATTCAGGTCGAAGGTCAGGCAATCAGCCAGTTCCAGTTCGAAAACGGCGTCATTGGCACGCTCGCCACGAGCATGGCCGATGGTTGGCCGCTGATGACGAGAATCGTCGGAACCGATGGCATCATCGAAGCTGCCTTGCGAACCGATCCGTTACGAGCCTGGGTCAAGGGCAGCAGCCAGTGGGAAGTGATCAAGCTCGAAGGCGACAGTTCGCTCGAAGGTACCGTTGCGCTCGGTGTCATGGACGCGGTCGATGCTCTGAAGGAAGGACGCGAACCCGAGCTTTCGTCCCGGAAGGTGATCAAGGCCACCGAGTTGATTTTCGCCACCTATGAATCAGCCCGCCGCGGCGGACGGATCAATCTTCCGCTTGACGTCACCGACTCCGTGATCCACGCCACTGCCTAGCGGTGCACGTTCGGGCAATCGCCGTACCGTGTAGCTCCTTGCACAAACACGTCTGTTACTGGATGCCACGCAACAATTCAGACCGTTGCGTGGCGGTACTCAGTCATTCGCCGAGTGGTGCGAGCTTTGGTTAAGGCAGTGACGTCTATGTCCGCGCCACCGCAACAGGCGAAGGTCGCCGCTGCTGTCTCAGGCGTCCAGGCGCCCTGAACTAACCAGCTGCTGCAATAGCTGAATGTATTGCATCGCGCAGTTCATCCCATACGACTGCGCTTCCCGCATGACGCCGCACTGTTGATAGTCGCATCGACTTTTGATTCAGCTCACGTATTCTCGACCCTGCAATCACATAGAAATCCCAGGATTCCACACTCAGCGGATCGTAATGTGCCGGGTCTTTGCGGGTTTGCACTGAGAACACGTATGCATCGGCGACTACAAATGGCCCGAATTTTCGCCCGGATTCTGCATCCCATCTGGACGTGATGAGTCCGGAGAAACTGATGGTGGAGAGTTGTTTTTGCCTCCAGCTTTGAAGGTAGTCGGAAGATTTGACCTCGATTTTCAAACCCGATTCGGATAGAACGTCAAACGATCCCTAGTCATCGTCCATTCTTCTGGCACCACCAACTGCCTGTGCCACCAGGAAAGGAGAGAAGAGCCCCCGAGTCGAATTGAGCCGCAGATCTCCAAGTGACCATTTCCAGAAATCACTGACCAGAACACCAGGGACAATCTCTTCCGTACCGTCCAGTTCAGCCAGTTCGGATGGGAATGTAAACGCTGTCATTTCATGTTCACCGGTCCACATATATGAATACCGATCCGCCTCATCATCGCTGCAACCGATTTCGCTATCTTCGGCTCATTGGATGTCAACGCATTTCCATGACGACTTTGGAGTCGAGGCTGTACTTCCATTCAGCCTAAACGCTCAATAGGCCAGATCGATAGCCAAGTCCGGCGCAGCGCGGAGAAGCGGACCAGAAGCCTGTACCTGTGGAGACGATGCTAGCACCAGATCGCGAAAATGGACCTCACGAGAATGCCCAGGCGCCAGCTTCCCGGACCCGTTGCCGATCAGATTCCACAACCAACGCAAGCTTTGCTTCTTCCACGATCAAGCGGGTGTGATCCGCAAGTACGTCGGTGATGTCGTCGTCGGCAAGGAATGAGACTTCGCGGATGACGCGGAGCAGGTGACACATCACTTTCATGTCTCCGGCGCCGTAGTGACGTATCTGCGGCAGGCACTCATCCACGATATCGGCGAACCCAATCCAGGTTTGACGTATGCCTCCGTGTCCACCTCTCCCCTCCCGATACTCCATTTCCGGTCGGAAATGCTGGGCCAGAAGTAGTCCTTCGGCAATCCGATCGATGCAGGTCAGGGCTGTCGATGGATCGTTGATTCCCGGTGAAAGTGCCTTGATCGCAATATCGGTCAACTGTTGGAATCCCAGAAGGATATCGTGCTCCAGCGTGCGCTCGATCTCGATTTCGAACGCCTTCGTGATGTGCCGGATGATCCGTACCCGGTCCGTACGCGTCAATGGGTCGAGCACCATTGACGGCATCGTTGCCAGCGCTGACAAGCTGAGCACATGCCCTCCGATGGGAGCGACAATCGTGATCACGGTTTTCAGCTCTGTGGCAAGACTGAGCAAGGAGTCTGTGTCGATTCCGGTGACATAGCCTGATCGCCCCGCACGCACCCGTGACAGATCGTCTGGTTCGAGAACGTTCAACGTGGGTAAGAAAGAAGCGTGTTCACCAATTACCCGCTCCTGACGCGCACGAATCAGTGAGAAGGTATCGTTCGCGGCCCGGTCAATCACCACCGATGCCTGAATCGTACGCGTTGCGTGGTGAAAAAAGAATATCAGCGAGCCAATCGATCCCAATGCAAGCAGCATCGCCAGCGTGACTGAAGCAGAGGGAACGAACACTGCCTGATCGGCCCGCTCCGACTGAACAGCTCTCAGAATGAGCAGGGTGTATACAAATGTGGCGATGAATATACCGAGTACAAACTGATTACCGCGGTCCCTGGTAAACCCTCGCAGGATGCGGGGAGAAAACTGACTGGAACCCAGCTGCAGGGCAACGATCGTGATCGAGAAGACCGTTGTAGCCACGGTGATCATCGTTCCTGAAATCGCACCGAGCACGCCTCTTGCGCCCTCTGCGCCACCCTCGAAGAACCACCACCTCCGGATGTTGCGATCGGCAAACACCTGCTGATCGAGACGGATCATGACAAATGCCAAAGAGATAGCGACAACAGTCATGACCGTGGGCACGAACCAAAGACCCTGTTGGAGATCGAACCACCAAGATCGGATCTTTTGCAGCATTAAACTCCCTCCTGCTCAAGATCGCATTCCATCCGTCGCAGACAGGATTGGACGGAGGTTCCATCCAACGTTCCAGCGCTTCGGAAAAGGCTCGAACGGTACCTTTGATCGATTCGACGGAACCGCACTCCAATATTTTTCCATCGATACTCAGCGAGTTTTAGTGACAGGTTCGCCATTCGGATCGGCGACTGGAGGCGTATATGCACTGATGGCATTGCGACGTTTTGAGTTGCAGCGAAGCGTTTCAATTGGCTGATTCCTTGCCAGTTGGATCTCCGAACTTCCACCTGTCGCTGGAGCCTGATCGGGAGTATACGGAATCAATATCGAAACTCGCCGCTGTCATCGTAGTCGTGATATCGACACTCGGTAGGATCGTTAGTCCTCACGCTGTGGCGCAATCGACCCCGACCGGCGAACCCGAGCCCCATCTTGTGTTTCCGACTATCAGGCGACAACGTCCGAACGGGAATACACCGAACCAGAACTGGCGGATTGGCAGACTCGGGAACTGACCAATGCTCGTACAGATAAAACTTTCGCGGTGAGCGACTTTCTCGGGTGCACCGTGTTTTTCGAAACGATGGCAACCTGGTGCAGCAATTGTCTGGCCCAACTCAATACGGTTGCCGAGGCCGTGCCGCAACTGGATCCTGATCGACACATCGTGATAGCGATCAGTGTCGAAACTGAACTGAGCGCCGAAGATCTCGCCAATTATGCCGACACGAACGAGTTCGGATGGCTCTTCACGGTTGCCGATGCTGACGAGGAAGACGGTCGTGGCCATCGGATGCAATAGCCTCTTCCTTCTAAATAGACCACATTCTGTACTCACGAGTGTATCGCATCGGGTCTACCCCTTACACCTCTCCTGCTCGGCCAGCAGCGAGACCGTGATCTGAATGATTCAGGGAAGGTGGTGGTTAAGGAAGTGATTAGGGAATCATCTAACCCCGGGCACTTTTAACTGGAAGCAGGTGTATGATGATCGCGGGTCCCCATTTGTCATGTCATCTAGGAATCACGGAAGGTCATCCATGGCTACACCAGAATCTGTCACGCTTACCCCTGACGAATTGGTTGAGCGCCTCTTTACCGCGACGCTGGGGGCCATGGATCTCTTTTCTGTGTACCTTGGGGACCGGCTGGGCTACTACCGTGCCCTTGCGGACCAAGGGCCCGCGACAAGCACCGAACTGGCCCAACGGTCAGGCACCGCGGAACGATACGCCCGCGAGTGGCTGGAGCAGCAGGCGGCAACCAACATCCTGACCTGCGCCAACCCAGAGGCGGAAGCCACCGAGCGGCGCTTCCAGCTGCCGGATGGTTATGACGCGGTGCTTACCGACCCTACGAGTCTCACGACCATGGTTCCGGCTGCTCAGCTCTTCGCGGGGTGCGTCAAGCCATTGCCACAAATTCTCGAGGCGTATCGGACCGGTAACGGCGTGCCGTACGAGGACTATGGTGCCGACACCCATGACGGGATAGCGGCGTTCAATCGACCGGCGTTCGTGCACTTACTCACCCATGAGTGGCTCCCGGCGATTACCGATGTTCATGCCCGCTTGCAGACCGACCCGCCCGCGCGCGTCGCCGATATCGGCATGGGGCAGGGGTGGTCCAGCATCACGATTGCCAAGGGCTACCCGAACGTTCTCGTCGATGGCTTTGATCTTGACGAGGTCTCGGTTACGGCAGCGCGAGCAAACGCTGAGGCAGCCGGGATTCAGGATCGCGTCGCATTCCATTGCCGGGACGCCGGTGACTCTGACCTCGCCGGTCACTACGACCTGGCTATCGCGATTGAATGCATCCATGACATGGCCAATCCGGTCGCTGCGCTCGCGTCCATGCGAAGACTCATTGGGGAGAACGGAGCGGTCGTCGTCGTCGACGAAAAAGTGGAGGACCGGTTCACCGCGCCAGGTGACGATGTGGAGCGCCTCATGTACGGCTTTAGCATTCTCCATTGTCTGCCGGTTGGAATGGCAGAGCAGCCCTCAGTCGGGACCGGGACGGTGATCCGGGAGTCGACGATGCGTCGCTATGCGGAGGAAGCGGGGTTCCGGGCAACCGAGGTGCTGCCCATCGAGTACGATTTTTTCCGCTTTTATCGCCTCCACGCCTGACCTTGGCCGAGCTAAAACAACCGCGCAACCAGAACCTCGAGGAGCTAGGGGCCATCGCCGTTAAGGAGGTCTAAGCACCTGTCGGGCTCCCTCCTATCCTCATTCCGGCACGAAGTCATAGCGTGAGGCTATTTCCGCCATCTGCGCCCTTGAAGGCGGGGAGCCAGCGGCCACACGGCGTCCCACTTCCTTGAGATAGTGCTCGTTGCCGGACGGTTGGAAAATGTTGAGGAAGCGCACCGGAGCATCACCGTCATTGGAGAAGGTGTGTACGACCCCGGGAGGCACGAGCGCAAAGCCCCCAGGTCCAAGCACCTGCCGTTCATCCCCGATGTGGAGCTTCATCGTGCCTGCGAGGACATAGAAGATGTCGGTCATCTGCTCATGTCGATGCCGCACTGGACCAGGGAAACCTGGTGGGACTGCGTTCTCGGTGATGGCGATCGGATGCTCGGGAGATTGGGCCAGGAAGCGCAAGTGATACGCATCTCCACCAAACACTTCCCCTTCACCATCATTCAGCACTGTGACCATGGCCATG
>JBBJOX010000042.1:0-7814 GCA_037724245.1 Thermomicrobiales bacterium
GACGATCTCGCGCACGATATCAGCGGTACCAACAGGAACCGTGGACTTGTTCACGATTACGGCCGGATGGTTGAGCAGGGAGCCAATGGTTCGGGCAACGGCGCGGACAGCATTCAGATCTGACGAACCATCCTCACGCGGCGGTGTGGCGACAGCGATGAAGATGACGCGACCGTGATCGATCCCGCGGCCGGCATCCGAGGTGAAATCGAGTCTCCCGTCGCGTGCGTTGTGAATCACCATATCGCTCAGACCCGGTTCGTAGATCGGGACTTCACCGCGCAGCAGCGCATCGACCTTCTGCTGATTGATGTCGACGCAGAGAACGCGATTGCCGCTCTCGGCGAAGCAGGCGCCGGTGACGAGGCCAACGTAGCCGGTTCCAAAAATGCTGATATCCACGATGTTTCTCCCCTTCGCCGAACGCGAGATGCTGTCTCAAGAGGCAAATGATAACCCCAATCCCCCGCCCGCTTCAGGAGCGGTTGGGGGATCGGGGCAGGGTCGATCTGATCTAACTGAGATCAGACGCGATTGACCACTGGATTGCTCAGCACGCCAACACCGCTGACTTCGACTTCGATGGTATCGCCAGCCTTGACGTTTCCCACATTGTGCGGCGTACCGGTCAGAATCACATCGCCGGGATGGAGGGTCATGACATCGGAAAGGAACTGGATCAGGAATGGCACATTGAATATGAGACCACTGCTGTTGTCGTCCTGCCGCGGTTCGCCATTGAGACGAGACTGCACCTGTGCGTTGCCGGGATCGAGCTCTGTTTCGATGACCGGGCCCATCGGCAGGTAGGTGTTGTAGCCCTTGCCCCGAATCCACTGCAGCCCACCAAGCTGCTGTACCCGGTCCGAGACATCATTGGCAGCGGTGTATCCGAGCACGTAATCGAGGGCATCGGCCTCGGAGACGCGATAGGCTGTTTTGCCAATCACCACGGCCAGTTCGGCCTCGTAATCGGTGCGGTTCTCCGGGTAGGCGAGTTCGATCGCTGCGCCAGGTCCCACGATTGCCGTTGTTGGCTTCATGAACACAACCGGCTCGGTCGGGACTTCGCGATCGGGTTCGACTTCCCTGACATGTTTCAGGTAATTCATGCCGATAGCGACGACCTTGCCCGGTTCGAGCGGCGCGAGCACGTTCAACGTCTCGTATTCACCGACGATCGAACCCTTGGTCAGCCCTTCGAAGAGATTGCCTTCGCCGGCGTAGACGGTGGTGCCTTCAACGATTCCGTACTTCGCGCAGCCGCCGGCTGCATCCTTGTAGCGAACAATTTTCATCTGACGTCATTACTCCCTGAGCACGTGGCTCATCTGGTCGAGATACCGGTTTGGCAAATTCGCAGCGATTGTACCCGCCACCTGCCATTCCCGCGAGTGGGACAGGCAGTAGAATCGTGGCAGAACGTGATCCGTCAGTGGTTCAGGGAATCCAAACTTCATGCCCGATCTTCATTTACGAATCGAACGCGACGAAGATGATGCCAAGGCGGCCCCGGCCCCGCTGCTCAGCGAGGAAGAATCGCTCGAGCTGATGGAGCGGGCGGCAATTACCGATGCCAAGCTGATCCCGTGGGGATCCAACTACACCTTTGCCGTGGCACTGGATGATGAGGAGCACGGTGACCGGCTGGCGATCTACAAACCGCGACGTGGCGAGAGTCCGCTCTGGGATTTCGCCTCGGGCACGCTCTACCGGCGGGAACATGCCGCGTACCGGGTTAACCGGCGGCTTGGCTGGAGCCTGGTTCCACCGACGATCGTGCGCGATGGTCCGCACGGTATCGGCAGTTTGCAACTGTATGTGGAGCCGAAAGAGCCAGATGAGGAATCCGGGGACGATGTGCTTGGATTCTGGTCGGCGCAACGGATCGAGATCGAGCGAATGGTGCTCTTCGATCACATCACGAACAATGCCGATCGCAAGCTCTCGCACTGCCTGCGCGGGGTGGACGATCAGGTCTGGGGTATCGATCACGGACTGACATTCAATGTAGAGCCGAAGCTGCGAACCGTTCTCTGGCAGTATGTCGATCAGCCAATATCAGCTGAGCTGCTGATGGATCTGGGAGTGATGATGCAGGCTGAGGTCGAGTTCCGGCAGGAATTGGCGGCCGATTTGCAGACCGACGAAGTCGAGGAAACTGTGCGCCGGGTGAGCCGTCTCCTGTCGTCTGGCCGGTATCCCCGGCTGGATCCCCGATCGAATGTGCCATATGGCTGGTGGTGATGCCCCGGGAGTGTTGCGGGAACGGGTAGCATCGCGGAAGATGCGTTGAACCCGGCCTCAGCAGGGTGCGTTACTTGAGATGATATTCACAAATGATGTTGCACTACGCCGTGGTGCGTGGTGCACAGCGTCGAGATTGTGATAAGATTCGCAATCGAAAAGGGGGTGGCAAGTGTCCGAGCCGCAGCAACAAAATCTCGCCGAGCGAGACGATGTTCAGGCAGCCGGTGCCGCACAGGGGCTGGGTTGCGGTATTGTCGCCTCATTGATCATCTTCATTGGTCTTGGGATCTTTATCGATCAGCGGATCGGCACAATGCCGCTATTTACGTTGATTGGCGTGGTGATCGGGTTGGTGGGTGCAGGGTATCAACTGTACGAACTGACACTGATTGGACGGAAGGATCGGGACCCAGGGCCAGTGGGTAAAGTGCTTGGCCAGCAGGTGGGTGGTCGCATGGCAAACCGGAAGCGCCCACGCTGAACGTCCGATAAAGACCGAACTTTGGT
Organism: Thermomicrobiales bacterium; assembly: GCA_037724245.1. Lineage (GTDB taxonomy): Bacteria > Chloroflexota > Chloroflexia > Thermomicrobiales > UBA6265 > JBBJOX01. The sequence continues at coordinate 2,758 of JBBJOX010000042.1, forward strand.
TGTTGTGTGATCAAGGCTGATCACAATTGGTTCTCAAGGGTGAGGAGCTACACCTAAGCGATGGATCTCCATATTTCCCTGTCTGCGGAAGAACTGTTCCGTATTGGCCCAATCCCTGTCACCAATTCAATGTTAACCATGTTCCTCGTCATGGGCGTGGTGCTGCTGGTCTTCACGCTGATCGCGCGCAAGGCGACGGCGGTTCCCACGCACGGTCAGAGTGTCATCGAGATCATGATCGAGTTCCTGATGGGACTGGTCGAAGGTACCGCTGGCAAAACGCTTGGGCGGCGCCTGCTGCCGCTGATCTCCGGTATCTTCATCTTTATCCTGTTCTCCAACTTTTCCGGCCTTCTGCCCGGCATGGGCACCGTTGGCAAGACGGAGCTGCATGAGGTCGAGGAGGGTGGCGATCACGCCTCGGTCTCTGAAGAAGCCGTTGATGTCCAGAACGGCAATGTTGTCGCGTTTGCTCAGGAAGAGCATGAATCGACCCCGGCTGCCGACGGCGCTGTCGAAGGCGACGATCACAGCGGTACCGCCGGTATGGTCGAAGGCGACGAGCCGGCGGGCGAACTGCCGGAAGGTCACGTCATCATCGATGGTGTGGAATACGAGGAAGAGCTGGTTCCGTTCTTCCGTGCGCCAACGGCCGACCTGAACATGACACTTGCGCTCTCGCTGCTGACATTCAGTGTCGTGCAGTTTGCCGGTGTTTCGGCACACGGCGTCAAGGGCCGGATCAAGCACATGGCCGATCCGCCATTCCTCTTTCCTATTGAAGTCATTTCCGAGTTTTCCCGTATTATTTCGCTGTCAGCCCGTCTCTTCGGAAACGTGTTCGCCGGTGAAGTGCTGCTGGGCGTGATGTATGCCATGGGCGCGGCGATCAAGATTGCGGTTCTGCCGTTCCTGTTCCCGGTTGTATTCCTTGGTCTCGAAGTCATGTTCGGCACGATTCAGGCGCTGGTCTTCGGGTTGCTGACGCTCATCTACATCACGCTTGCAGCGGCTGGGCACGACGATCATGACGAGAAGCATGCTGACGATGGTGATGCGGCGCATGGCAAGACAGCGCACGCTGCGACAAGCGGCGATTAACCTTTTGCGAGTTCTGTCCCTGGCTGGTGCGCTGGAGTCACGAAGTTGATTCCTCCGCCCGCCTGAGCGACACGGGTCTCGGTTCGGCAGTTTGGTGATTGATGGGGCGGCGAGTGCTGTTCCGAGCAACTACGACGGTGTCATCGCAGGCGAGTGTTTGCGTCACTGATGCCGGCAGGAGGAGACGAGACGTGTTTGACGGAATGACAGGGGAAGAGGGCGTAAGTGCCGCAAAGGCACTCGGAGCAGCAATTGCAATCGCAATTGGTGGTCTTGGCCCAGGCATCGGTATTGGTATGGCCGTCAAGGGCGCCATGGATGCGATCGGTCGTAATCCGGAAGCCGCCGGCGATGTCCGAACCACACTGATCATCGGCGCGGCGCTCGCAGAAGCGGTCGCCATTTACGCCTTCGTTATCGCCATCATCATTGCGTTCGTCATTTAATTCAGCAGGTTGCCACGGTCGGCGTGCGTTGATGAGACGCAGCGTCGACCGTCAGACCGGGAGGCAGGATCCCGTATGAAGGAAGCAATTCCGCTCGGGGTCTGAAGGCGAACGGCGTAGGAGAGTCCAACGGTGGACCAACTCGGAATCAATGGATGGCAATTAGCGGTCCAGCTGGTCGCGTTCATCGTCTTCATTTTTCTCTTGTGGAAGTTTGCTGTCGGTCCGATCGTGAATGTTCTCGATCAGCGTCAGCAAAAGATCAAGGAGAGCTTTGAAGCGGCGGAACGGGTACAGGCTGAGCTGAAGGAAACGCAGGCTCGCAACGAAGATGCGTTGCAGCAGGCGCGCAAGGATGCCCAGGAGATCATTGCCACGGCCCGAACCAACAGCGAGCAATTGCTGACGGCAGCTCGGGAAGAGGCCAATGCCCAAGGTGAGGCCTATTTGAAGAAGGCCCAGGAAACGTTGCGACAGGAAACCGACCAGGCGCGACAACAGTTGCGGCAGGAAGTTGCCGACATTGCGGTGTTGGCGGCAAGCCGGATTCTGCGCAAGGAACTGGATTCCTCAGCTCAGGCAGCCTTGATCGAAGAAACGTTGACAGATGCCGCGCGTGGACGAATCGCGCAGAACTAGGTCGCGGCAGGTAGGCAGCAGGCAGGGGGATCGCAGGCAGGTTCGCACATGAGCCTCTTGCCTCCTGCATAGTGCTCAACTGGATTGTTCTGAACAGGAATGGTACGAGGGCGAGGAACGAACAATGGCGAGCGGAGCAGCGAGACGCTATGTCCAGGCGATAGTTGAACTGGCCCGGGAAGAGGGTTCGTTCGATACGTGGGAACGTGATCTCGGCCTGATTGCGCAGCTGGGGTACGAACCGTCTGTAGTGGCATTTCTGGAGAATCCCAGCGTTCACGACAATGACAAGATTAAAGTCGTGGATGGCGCGATCACGGATGTGTCGCCACAGGCGCGCAATCTGGTCCTCATGTTGATCGATCGACGGCGAACCCGGTTGATACCGGATATCGTCGAATTGTTCGAGGATGCCATTCGGCTGGAGAAGGGCATTGTGATGGCAGATGTCACCACGGCCGATCCAATCGATGGTGTTGCCCAGGAAATCGTGAAGCGACAACTGAGGGAATTTGCCGGTCGGGATGTTGCGCTGCGCCTGCACACGGATGAAGCAATCATCGGTGGCGTGGTCGCGCGCATTGGCGATCAGGTGATCGATGGCAGCGTTGTCAATCAACTGCGCCGGTTACGGGCGCGGTTGAGCGCGGGCTGATTCGGCCAGCGCAACGAGTTTGTATTGAAGTGTGTTTGACACCGGCTGGCAGGTTCCCCGCACAACGCGGCACCGAGGCCGCGGAAGAACGGAGCGATCATGGCGGTACGCGCGACCGAAATCAGTGATCTGCTCAAGCAGCAGATCCAGGGTTTCTCGGATGAAGCGACAGTCACAAACGTCGGTACTGTCATCAGTATCGGCGACGGTGTGGCGACAATTCATGGCCTGAGTCAGGTCATGACCAGTGAGCTCGTGGAGTTCACCAAATCCGGAATTCGTGGGCTGGCATTGAACCTCGGTGAGGACATTGTCAGCGTCATTGTGTTCGGTGATTACACGGAAATCGAAGAAGGCGACGAAGTTCGGACAACCGGCGCCATTGCCTCAGTTCCGGTGGGCGATGCCCTGCTCGGTCGCGTCGTCGATGCACTCGGTAACCCAATCGATGGCAAGGGTCCGATTTCGACGGACAAGTCGCGAGATATCGAGCGAATTGCGCCTGGTGTTATCAAGCGTCAGGACGTCCGAACGGCGTTGCAAACCGGAATCAAGGCGATCGATGCCATGACCGCGATCGGTCGTGGACAGCGCCAGTTGATCCTTGGCGACCGCCAGACCGGTAAGTCGACGATCGGCATCGATACCATCATCAACCAGCGCGATAGCGGGGTGCTCTGCATCTACGTCGCAATCGGACAGAAGCGGGCCCAGGTCGCGCAGACGGTTCGAGTGCTCGAGCAGAATGGCGCGATGGATCACACGATTATCGTTGTCGCTTCTGCATCCGATCCCGCACCGTTGCAGTACATTGCACCGTTCGCCGGAACCTCCATGGCGGAAGAGTTCATGGAAGATGGACGCGACGCGCTGATCATCTACGACGATCTGACCAAGCACGCTCAGGCCTATCGCCAGGTGTCGCTGCTTGTGCGGCGCCCACCAGGCCGCGAAGCCTATCCGGGCGACGTCTTCTACCTGCATTCCCGATTGCTCGAGCGTTCGGCCCGGATGCACGATCGCCTCGGTGGTGGTTCCCTGACGTCACTGCCGATCATCGAAACTCAAGCTGGTGACATTTCCGCCTACATCCCGACCAATGTGATTTCTATTACGGACGGTCAGATCTTCCTCGAGACCGATCTCTTCTATGCCGGTATTCGCCCGGCCATCAACACCGGACTCTCCGTTTCCCGCGTCGGTGGTGCAGCGCAGATCAAGGCGATGAGCAAGGTCGCCGGTTCGTTGCGCCTCGATATGGCCAATTACCGGACACTGGCAGCATTTGCCCAGTTCGGTACGGCTGATCTCGACGTCTCGACCCGACGCCAGATCGAGCGCGGTCAGCGCATGACCGAAGTGCTTAAGCAACCTCAGTACAATCCGCTTCCGATCGAAGAACAGGTAGCGATTCTCTGGGCCGGTTCAGCCGGTGTTCTCGATGACGTGCCAGTGGATCAGGTCGCACGGTTCGAACGAGAATATCTCGAATTCATGCGGACAACGGGCAAGGACTTGCTGGGTCGGATCAAGGAAGAAAAGGTTCTCGCCGATGATCTGGTCGAAGCGTTGAAGAAAGCATCTGCAGACTTCAAGTCGGCTAACGACTATTCAGCGTCCAGCACGGCAACGGCGTAGTCACGGAAGGATAAGGCGCAATGCCAAGCACACGTGAATTACGCCGCCGCGTTCGTGGCGTGAAGACGATGCGTCAGACAACGCGAGCCCTCGAAATGGTGGCCGCGTCGAAGATGCGCCGTGCCCAGGAACGTGTGACGCAAAGTCGACCCTACAGCGATCGGTTGCGCGAGGTTCTTGGCGATCTTGCCTCGATCCAGCTGGATGATGAAGAGATCAAGCAGTTTCCGCTGCTCGATGCGCGACCGGTCAGCAAAATTGCCCTGATCGTGATCACACCGGATCGCGGACTGGCCGGAGCCCTGAACTCGAATCTGATTCGACGCGCGGCACAATATATTCGTCAGGAAGCTGGAGTTCCGGTGCAGACGATTGCTGTCGGCAAGAAGGGGCGCGACTTTCTGGTGCGAACGCGTCAGGAACTGGTTGCGGAGTTCATTCGCCTCGGTGACCGACCTTCGCTCGATGAGATTCGCCCGATTGCCGAAGTGGCGATCAACGATTATCTCGAGGGTAAGGTCGATTCGGTTCAGGTGCTCTATCCACGGTTCGTCAACACACTGACACAGCAGGCAACG
>JBBJOX010000042.1:7824-13669 GCA_037724245.1 Thermomicrobiales bacterium
GCCGGTCGAGCGTCCTGAAACCGAGAACAAGACCTCGGACTACATTTTCGAGCCAGACACAGCGACCGTGCTCAACGCGATCCTGCCCCGGTATATCGAGGTTGTCCTGTATCAGGCAGTACTCGAAGCTGTGGCGTCGTTCTACTCGGCACAGATGGTGGCGATGCGTAACGCATCGGATAACGCCAAGGAACTGGTCGACGATCTTTCACTGACGATGAACAAGGTACGACAGGCTCAGATCACCAACGAAGTCGCCGAAATTTCTGCCGGGGCGAATGCATTCCGGGTCGAATAACCACTACGTATGATGCGGGTACGAGTCGCTGGTGAGTTGCCAGTTGATTTGCCCGGAAGCGAGGAAGCACCATGGCTGTACCCGCGATTGCGCCGGAAAAAATCACCGGCGGCGCGACCGGTCGAATCACCCAGATTACCGGCGTCGTAGTTGATGCCGAGTTCCCGGCTGGTCAACTGCCAGCTATTTACAATGCGCTCGAGACTACCTTGCCAGATGGTACGAAGCTCGTGCTCGAGGTGCAGCAGCACCTCGGTGACGATCGGGTCCGCGCCGTTGCGATGAGCACGACAGACGGTTTGCGCCGCAGTGCCGATGTGTTCGACACCGGAGACTCGATTCGGGTTCCGGTCGGACCGGCCACACTCGGACGAATCTTCAATGTCACCGGCGATCCGATCGACGAGCAGGGTGAGGTCAAAGCCGAAACCTACTACTCGATTCACCGTCCGGCACCTTCGTTCGATGAACAGTCGACGGCAATTGAGGTACTCGAAACCGGTTCGAAGGTCATCGATCTGATCGCACCGTTCACCAAGGGCGGCAAGATTGGCGTTTTCGGTGGAGCCGGAGTCGGCAAAACTGTCATCATCACCGAGCTGATCCGCAATATAGCGGCTGAATTCGGTGGCTATTCCGTGTTCTGCGGAGTGGGTGAGCGCACTCGCGAAGGCACCGCACTCTGGGGCGAGCTCGAGGAATCTGGAGTTCGCGATCAGACAGCGCTGGTCTTCGGGCAGATGAATGAGCCTCCGGGCGCGCGTCTCCGTGTGGCGCTGACCGGACTGACGATGGCCGAGTACTTCCGTGACGAAGGTCGCGATGTGCTTGTCTTCATCGACAACATTTTCCGCTTCGTTCAGGCCGGATCAGAAGTCTCCGCGTTGCTCGGCCGTATGCCAAGTGCCGTGGGCTACCAGCCCACCCTGGCCAGCGAGATGGGGCAGCTCCAGGAGCGCATCACCTCGACCAAAACGGGCTCGATCACGTCGGTCCAGGCCGTCTACGTGCCGGCCGATGATTATTCCGATCCGGCTCCGGCTTCCGTGTTTGCGCATCTTGATGCGACGTTGGCGCTCGAGCGAGCGATTGCCGAGCGCGGTATCTACCCTGCAGTCGATCCACTGGCGTCGACCTCCCGCATTCTCGATCCATTGATCGTGGGTCAGGAGCATTACGACACGGCTCGCGAAGTGCAATCTGTGCTGCAGCGGTACCGTGACCTTCAGGACATCATCGCCATTCTTGGTGTTGAGGAACTGTCCGACGAGGACAAGCAGATCGTTGGTCGGGCACGACGAATCGAGCGATTCATGTCGCAGCCGTACTTCACTGCCGAGCAGTTCACCGGCACGCCGGGGCGATTCGTTCCCCTGGTCGATACGATCCGATCGTTCAAGGAAATCCTGGCCGGCAAGCATGATGCGCTGCCAGAAGCCGCCTTCATGTACAAGGGCAACATCGACGAAGTGGTCGAGGCTGCCGCACGAATGGAATCCGAGAATCGGTAACCGTTCGCTTCATCCCGGGAGTCTTTGATGGCCAAGTTGAATGTAGAAATCGTGACTGGCGAGCGCTCTGTCTACAAGGCAGACGATGTCGATATGGTCGTGGCACCGGGAGCAGATGGCGAATTGGGCATTTTGCCGAGTCACGCCGCCCTGATCACCTTGCTGGCAACCGGTGAAATCCGGATCAAACGTGGTAATCAGGAAGAGAGCCTCGTTTCGTTCGGTGGCTTCCTCGAAGTCGTCAACGACAAGGTTCTGATCCTTTCCGATTCCGCTGAGCGGATCGAGGAGATCGATCTTGCGCGGGCCGAGGAGTCGCGATCGCGCGCCGAGGAAGCGATCAAGAATCGCCAGTCGATAGTAGATCTTGCCGACGCAGAAGCTGCCCTTCGACGAGCGTCGGTTCGACTTCGCATCGGGCAACGCCGCCGTTCCGGGCGCGGAGGTCCTGGCATGGGCACAGGTTCCAACAACGAATCCTAGACCTGGCAGAGATTTACACACGAACGGGGTGGTGCAATTGGGCACCGCCCCGTTTTTGTGAAGAACTTCGGACCTCCGATGCATGTACGTATACTGTAGCAAGCGTTTTAGCCCACGTAGCAGAGGGTTCAGGAAGACTATGACTACTCTATCAACGCTTGAAAGATCGGACATCCGGACAGGATACGAACGCGTTCTGCGCATTCGCGGAGGCAATCGCCTGCAGGGCGAGGTCGAGATTGGTGGGGCTAAGAATGCCGCACTGAAGGCCATGGCCGCAGCGCTGCTCACTTCTGACGATGTGGTGCTGAATAACATTCCGATGCTGGCCGACGTGGTCTCGATGTGTGCCTTGCTGCGGGCACTTGGTGCCGAAGTCGATCTGGACTCCACTCGTAAGCGGGTTGTGATTCGGGCGCGGGAAATCGCCAGAACCAATGCGCCTCCGGAACTGTTCAATGCAACTCGCGCTTCAGTTGTGGTGGCAGGTCCTCTGCTCTCCCGATGTGGCGAGGTTTCCTTTTTCATGCCAGGTGGTGACGATATCGGACGGCGACCGATCGACATGCATCTGCGCGGGTTCGAGCGACTGGGAGCTGTGGTGACACACGATCCAGGCGGCATGATCGAGGCCAAGGGCGCACCGCTTCGCGGATCACGCATCTACATGGATTATCCAAGTCACACCGGGACCGAAACGTTGCTGATGGCCTCAACACTGGCCTCGGGACAAACGGTGATCGCCAACGCTTCGGCCGAACCGGAAGTTGTCTGGCTCGGTCATATGCTGAATCGAATGGGTGCCCGGATTTCCGGACTGGGATCCCCGATTATCACGGTCGAGGGCGTGGACCGGCTTCATGCCGTCTCCGATGTCGTGATTCCGGATCGTCTGGAAGCAGGAACGTTCGCGATCGCCGCGGTGATGACCGGTGGTGAAATCACGCTGCGCAATTCGCGCGAACCGCACATGATGCCAATTTCCGAAAAACTGATGGAAGCCGGGGCGCAAGTTTGGCACCGTCCAGGTGAAATGCTGATTCGAGCCGGAAAGTCCTTGCGGGCTGTCGATATTCAGACTTTGCCTTTTCCCGGATTCCCGACCGATCAGCAGGCACCATTCCTCGCCATGCTGACACAGGCCGAGGGTGTCTCGATCGTTCATGAACGTGTGTACGAGGATCGTCTTCGGTATACCGACGATCTGGTAAAGATGGGTGCGGATATTCAGATCGACCGGTTCGGCCCGCAGAATGAATATCTGGCGACGTCGGCCAAGGTCACAGGCCCACGCCGTCTCACCGGAGCAAGGGTCACGGCGTTGGATATCCGATCGGCCGTTGGTCTGGTACTGGCCGGGTTGGTCGCCGATGGCGAAACCGTGATGAACGAGGTGTATCACGTCGAACGCGGATACGAGAATTTCGTGCTCAAGTTGAGATCGCTTGGTGCCGATATCGAAGAAGATACAATGCTGGTCGCATCCGGAACGTGATACGGACGGTGCGTGCGGTAAACTACCTTCGATAGCCGACAGGATAGTACGTTCTACCGCGTCGTGATCGATCCATCAAAGGACATGACCTCTGTGACTCGCCGGATTCTCATTGTTGAAGACCAGGCCGATGTCGCGCAGTTGATCGACGTTGTGCTCAAGGGCGAAGGATATTCCGTAGCGATTGCCAAGGATGGTGCGCAAGGGCTGATGCTGGCGCGAGACTGGAATCCAGATCTGATCCTGATGGATATCATGCTGCCCGGTGTCGATGGCGGAGCGCTGATCGAGCGTTTGCGTCAGGAACCGGAAACCGCGGATCTCCCGATCATTGCCATGTCGGCCAGTCGTACCTTGCGCGATCGCACTGCGGAGCTTCAGGCCGATGCGCTGCTCTCGAAGCCGTTCGATGTCGATGCACTGCTCGTTCAGGTTTCATTCCTGTTGAGCCGCGAAAAGACAGAGTCGGATCAGTAGCGGGTGAGTCTTCCGAATTCGTTCACGACGCCAGCGTTCGATCTGGCACCGGATATCGATACGATCGTTGTGATTCCAACCTACAACGAGCGAGAAAATCTTCGTGAACACATCGAATCCGTTTTGTGGCTGAACCCTTCCGCGGCGGTGTTGGTGGTGGACGATAACTCGCCCGACGGTACAGGCGCGATCGCAGAGGAACTCTGGGAGGCGCATCCCGGGCGGGTGCATGTGCTGCATCGGGAGATCAAGGAAGGTCTCGGTCGTGCGTACATCGCTGGATTCCAAACGGCTTTGCAGTTCAATACGCCCTACATCGCGCAAATGGATGCCGATCATTCCCACCGTCCGGAGGATCTTGTATCGCTGATCGCGGCCGCCCCGGACCACGATCTCGTGCTGGGTTCTCGTTACGTTACTGGTGGCGAGACGCATGGCTGGCCTTGGCATCGGAAGTTCATCAGTCGGGCCGGCGGGATCTATGCGGCAGCCATTCTCGGCGTGCCGGTGCGGGACCTGACCGGGGGGTTCAAAGTCTGGAAGAGACAGGCGCTCGAAAAGATCGATCTCACATCGATCCATTCCGATGGCTACTCATTTCAGATCGAAACGAGCTTTCGGGCGTTGCGGACGCACGCGAACGTCGCGCAGATTCCGATCACCTTTCACGACCGTATCGCTGGCAAGTCGAAGTTATCTCGCGGTGTCGTCATCGAAGCTGCACTCGCAGTTTGGCAAATGAGGATTCGCCAGCTCCTGCGAAAGCCGTGGTGAACGCGGACAGGTATTGACCTGTATCTCCCTGAGAATGACCATGGATAGGTGTGATGGTCAGGGATGAGGCGAGATGTCAGTACTTCAGATCACGCGCGACGAAGCTCGCTGGCTGGCAACGATCGCTCAGGGTCTCGATCGGAGACCGTTCTCCCGCAGGGTTCGCAAGGCAGATATCCTAGATGTGTTCGATCGCCTGGGATGCATCCAGCTCGATACGATCAGCGTCATCTCGCGCTCGCATCAAACTGTTCTCTGGAGTCGGCTTGGTACCTACGATCCATCCTTGATCGTTGATCTGTACGATCCGGATCTGCAACTGACCGAGTACTGGGCGCACGCGGCGGCGATCATTTCGGTATCGATGCTGCCACTCTTTCGTCAGACGATGCAGGACTACCGGGAAAGTCGGGAATGGCACGAATCCGAGTCTGGTCGACTGGTGGCGCAGCGTGTCTTCGATCGGATTTTGGAAGCTGGTCCCATTTCCTCACGTGATTTCGACGTGCCGGAGGGTGTCGACCGTGCCTCGGCCTGGGACTGGTACGGGAACAAGGTCGAGCGCGAGGCTTTGGCCGAATTGTGGACCTCGGGCCATCTCATGGTGCGGAAACGGGAACCCGGTTTCGCGCGTGTCTACGATCTGGCGGAGAATGTGGTACCGGGATTCTGGTCGGCAGATCCGGTGAGTCAGGATTACAGGCAACGCGCGCTGGCGTCTCGGGCGATCCGCGCACTCGGAGTGATCTCGGCGAGCTGGACAGCGGACTATTTTCGTTCCGGGAAGCTGATTTACCTGAATGTGAA